>NZ_JAXDEO010000043.1:0-60082 GCF_035064975.1 Pseudomonas sp. YuFO20 | reverse complement strand
GGCTTGCCGGCGAAGGCGATCTCAAGGACGCCTTCGCCGGCAAGCCGGGCTCCTACAGAAGCGCGCAGAAACATGGCATGGTGTTGTGTAACGGATCTTCTAGAGCCCTTGCTGCAACGCCGGATCATCCGGATTCATCTGTTCCAGCTGCGCCAACAATATCTGCACGTTCTGCAACTGCCCGCTTTCCTTCCAGTAATTGATCAGCAGCACCCGTGCCCGACGATCGTTCGGATGCCGCTGAACGATTTCCTGCAGCTGTTTCTGCGCCGCTTCCAGCTCCTGTTCGTCATGCAGCATCGTGGCCAGGTCGTAGCGGTAATCCCTGTTGTTCGGCTCCAGCTCCACCGCCTTGGACAAACCCAGCAGGGCGAACTCGTTTTGGCCGTGATGCAGCAACCACATCCCCAGCGCATGTTGCAGATAGGCCGAATCGGGTTGGGCCTTGAGTTGTTTGGCCAACAGTTGGCGGGCGGCGTCGACCTGGCCCAGTTTGTCCAGGACCTCGATCTGCATCACCAGTGCCGGCAGGTTGTCTGGCGCAAGGCGCAAGGTATGCTCAAGGGCCTGCTGGGCCTCCTTGAATTCGGCATTGTGCAGGTACAACCGGGCCAGCTGATATTGGTTGTCGGCGCTTTCCGGGGCGCTTTTCAGTACCTGTTGCCAGGCATCGATGGCCTGCTCCAGCGGGCCAAAATACAGGCCAAGATCATCCGGCGACAAGCCCAGCAGCGCATTGACGGCAGCGAAGCGCACGCGCTGCTCGCCGTCATCGAGCAACGGCCCCAGCAACAGGCTGCGTTGACCGCTGGGCACCAGCCCGCTGATGCTCCTGATCGCCGCGACACGGACCTGCGGCGCCTCATTCTGCAAGTCTGCATCCGCCAGTTTCAGCGCCACGGAACTGGGGTAGTTGGGCAGTTCGGCATGCAGCCAGACGCGCCGCTTGGGCGAAATGTCCGGGCGGGCCAATTGTTGGTAGAGCACTCGCGCGGCCCCCGGTTGGCCATTGCGGGCCGCCGTCAGCGCTTCGCTGTAGCCGCGCTTGATCGCTTCGGGCACCACCGGGGCGCTGCTGCGCACGAACATCCAGGCAAGGCCGACGGCAAACAGGACACAGAGGCTGATGAGCAGATAGCGGCGGGACTGGGGCATGCAGAATCCGGAAGCTGGCAGGCTTGGGCAAAGCTGTCAGCTTCGGTCAGGCACGGCCTGGAGTCAAACCCTGACTGCGATACTCAAACCTGTCGAGACTGCGCCGCAGTGACTACGCTTGCTGGATTGGACTGGACAGGCGTGCCCATGCAAGCGCTGTTGTTATACTTCAAGGCAATGCTCAACCCCGGGCGCGGCGTGCTGCTGTTCGCCCTGCGCACCATCGCGGCCGGGCTGTTGACCCTGTACCTGGCGTTCGTATTCGATCTCGAGCAGCCCAAGTGGTCGATCATGGCCGTGGTCATCATCAGCCAACCCTTGGCCGGCATGGTGCTGGCGCGCAGTTTCGGCCAGGTCATCGGCACCACCCTGGGGGCGGCGGTGGCCGTGGTGATCATGGCGATCTTCCCCCAGGCGCCGCTGCCTTTCCTCATCACCTTGTCCCTGTGGCTGGCGCTGTGCACCGCCGGTGGCACCTTGTTGCGCTATACCAGTTCCCAGGCCTTTGTCCTGAGCGGCTACACGGCGGTGGTCGTGGCGCTGCTGGCGGTGCCTGATCAGGATGGCACCTTCATGCTCGCCGTTACCCGCGTGACCGAGACGCTGCTGGCGGTGGCCTGCGTCTGCGTCGTCAGCCTGCTGACCGCGCGCCCGGAAGCGGTGGCCAAGGAGTATTTCGACAGGATCGATCAGGTCATCAAGCTGCTGGCAACCCATGCCAGCGCCGTGATCCGCACCGAGGAAAGCGAGGCAGACTTTCACCGTCGGCAAATGCAGCTGCTGGGGCAGATCAGTGCGCTGGAGGGGGTACGCCGGCATCTGTATTACGACGCGCCGCGACTTCGCAGCGCCGACGACCTGGTGCAATTGCTCGGCAACCAACTGTTGCTGCTGACCGCCCGACTCACCGCCTTGCGCCACCAGCGCGAGTTGCTGCTGGAGCGCTGGGTAGGCGAGATCCCGAGCGAAATACAGCATTTGCTCGGCGAAGAACTGGTGTTCCTCGATGAACTGGCCCGCCAGGGACGTGCGCTGCCGGCTGAGCAGCGGCGCCAGTTTGCAGGGTTGCAGCAGCGTTTCGATGCGCTGGCCTACCGGTCCGAGCAACTGACCGAGCCTTTGAAGGCGACCTTGCGCTCACTGTCCTGGTCATTGCGTTGGGAACAGGCGCGAATGCTCGAGCAGCTGGAAACGATTCTGGAACTGAGCGACGTGATCCAGAGCGGACGCAAGGCCAGCAGCGTGTTTCGCGGCCAGGCCAATCCGCTGCACCTGGATTTCACCCTGGCGACGATGAATGCCATCCGCGCCTGGTGCGCCCTGATGGTCGCCGGCCTGATCTGGATCGAAACCGGTTGGGACGGGGCGCGGGGCGGGATGGTGGTGACGGGGATCCTGTGCTCGCTAATGGCGACGTTTCCCCGGCCGTTGCTGGCTGTGCAGAGCTATGCCCGGGGGCTGGGCCTGGCGCTGGTGGTGTCGTCGGTGCTGCAGTTCGCGCTGGTGCCGATGATCAGCAGTTTCGAACTGCTGGCCCTGCTGCTGGTGCCGTTGCTCTATGCCGTCGCGGTGGGGTTGTCCAGCCCGCCGACCACGGGCACGGGGATTGGCCTGGGGTTGACGACTTTCCTGTTGCTGGGCCCGGCAAACACCGGTCTGGGGCAAAACACCGCGATCCAGTGGTTCGAGTTTGCCGGTGCCTACACCTGCGCCGCCGCGCTGGCATTGAGTGTGTATGCCTTGATCTTTCCGTTCCGGCCGGTCCTGCGCCTGCGCCGGTTGCATCAGGAGAATTGCGAGCAGGTCTACGCGTTGTTGAAATCCCCGCCCACCGATAAAAACCAGTTCGCCTTCGAAAGCCGCATCGTCGACCGCCTGACCACGATGCTCGGCCTGCTGCCGGCCATCCAGGACAAGCCAACGAAGGACCTGTTCGAAGTCAGTCTCGGTTGCATGGCGTTGGGCATCGCCTTGAACCAGCTCCGGCAGCAGGGGCAGGGCAACGCGCTGCTGAGTCCCGAGACGCAGAATCGACTGTCCGCCACCGTGCGCGAAACCGGTCGGCTGGTCGCCGGGCGGCCCGGCATCGAAGTCGATCGCGTGCTCGACAGCCTGCACGGCCTGGGCGATGAACTGGACGCGCTGCACTGCAGTGTCCATGAACAGCTGTGGTCAGTGTTTCGCATGCGCGTGGCGCTGTTGATCGTGGTGTCGTTCCTGGAACGCCACCGTGCTCACTTTGAGCCCGAACCCTCGCCAGGAGTACCTGAACTTGCCCATTGATGTGGAAATAGGCGGCGTCTACCTGCCGCCGATCGCCCAGGCGCTATTGCTGGGGCTGCCGATTTTCCTGGTGCTGGACTGGCTGCTGCGGCGCTTCGGTGTGTTGCAGTTCGTCTGGCATGAAGCCTTGTTCGAAGGCGCGTTGTACGCCTGCGTGTGCGCGACGCTGATCCTGGTGATGGGAGCCTGATGCCGTGAAGAAGATCCTTGCCCATCTCACCACGCTGGCGGTGGTACTGCTGGCCTTCGTGCTCGGCTGGTTTGCCTGGGAGCATTACACCCGCGCCCCCTGGACCCGCGACGCACGGGTGCGGGCTGATGTGGTGACCCTGTCCGCCGATGTCGCCGGACGCATCGTCAACCTTGCCGTGCACGATAACCAGCATGTGGAGAAGGGCCAGTTGCTGCTGGAAATCGATCCCTCGCGTTATGCCCTGGCGGTGGAACACGGCAAGCGCGCGGTGGAAGTGTCGAAGGCCTCGTTGGGGCAGTCGCAGGCGACCATCGTCGCCAGCCAGGCGTTGCTCAGGCAGCGGCAAAGCGAGGAGCGTCGCCGGCGGACGCTCAAGGAGCGTTCGGCGATTTCCGGCGAAGAGTGGGAAAAAGCCAGTACCGATGTGGCGGTGGCCGAGGCTGATCTGCTGCGCAACCAGGCCAACCTGGGGTTTGCCCAGGCCAATGTGCAACTGGCGAGCGCCGCATTGGCCGAAGCCGAACACGACCTGGAACGCACCCGGGTCGAATCGCCCATCAGCGGCTACGTCACCAACCTGCTGACCCGCCAGGGCGACTACGCCACCGCAGGCGGTCCCTTGGTGGCATTGGTGGACAGCGATTCGTTTTATGTCAGCGGCTACTTCGAGGAAACCAAACTGCCGCGCATCGAGGAGGGTGATCGGGTCGACATCGAGTTGATGAGTGGCGAACGTTTCGGTGGCACCGTGCAAAGCATCGCCTTCGCCATCGCCGACCGGGAAAACCTGCCGGGTGGACGCTTGCTGGCGAACATCAACCCCAGCTACACCTGGGTCAAGCTGGCGCAACGGGTGCCGGTAAGGATCAGGATCGACGATGACTATGCCGGTAAAGCGAAATTACGGGCGGGAACAACAGCGACCGTCACCGTCCAGGAAAAACACTAACCCTGTAGGAGCTGGCTTGCCAGCGAATGCGGTGGTTCAGTCACCTCAATGGTGAATGTGCCTCCGTCTTCGCTGGCAAGCCAGCTCCTACAGGGGGTGTTGTGGATTCAATACCGCGCAGGCAAAAAAAAGCCCCGCGACCGAATGAGACGCGGGGCCAAAAAATTGGTTGGTTGCGGCCAACCAAAGGAGCTCTGTAGAAAGTCGTGTTACTTGCTGGCGACCGTCTCCGGCTGCCAGCCACCGCCAAGGGCCTTGTAGATCGCGACAATGCCGCGGTACAGGTCGACTTCAGCCTGGGCCTGGGTGTCTTCCGCGGCCAGGCGCTCACGCTGGGCATCGAGCAGCACGAGGAAGTCGGCGGTGCCTTCGCGGTAGCGGATCTCGGCGAGGTCGGCAGCCGAGCGGCTCGATTCGCTTTGACGGATCAGCGAAATCAGCCGCTGCTGACGTTTACCGTAATCGCTGAAGGCGTTCTCCGATTCTTCCAGGGCCAGCAACACTTGCTGCTCGTAAGTCGCCAGGGCGCCTTCGGCATCGGCATCGGCGCCGCGCAAACGGGCGCGCACGCTGCCCAGGTCAAAGGCCGCCCAGGTGATGCTCGGGCCCAGTGCCCAGGCATTGGCCGCCGAAGAACCGATCTGCGAGCCACGCCCGGCGGTAAAACCAAGGAAACCACTGAGGCTGACGCGCGGGAACAGATCCGCCTTGGCCACACCGATCCGCGCCGTGGCCGATGCGAGTTGGCGTTCGGCACTGCGAATGTCCGGACGGCGTTGCAGCAGCTCGCCCGGATCTCCGATCGGCAGGGCCTTGGCAATGGCCGGCAAGTCCTTCGGACGCAAGTCGACCGTGAGCTTGTCCGGACGCTCACCCAGCAGGGTCGCGATGCGGTTTTTCTGCCGCACCTGCTCGGCCTGCAATTGCGGCACGCTGGCTTCGACCGAGGCCAGGCGCGCGTCGGCGCGTTCCACGTCGAGCTGATCGCCGACGCCGGCATCGCGCAGGCTGATGGTGATCTTGCGCGACTCCTGCTGGTTCTGCAGGTTGGCCAGGGCGATTTTCTCACGCAGCTGCGCACCTCGCAGTTGGCCATAGGCGTCGACCAGTTCGGCAATCATGGTCACTTGCAGTTGGTACAGGTCGGCTTCGAACGCCTGTTGCTCGGCGTTGGCCGATTCCAGGTTGCGCTGGATGCGGCCGAACAGGTCGATCTCCCAGGCCATGTCCAGGCCCAGGTCGTAGCGCTCCTGATTGACCCGGTCGGTGGTCTCGCCCGGAATCTGCCCTTTGCCAATGTCACTGCTGACGCGGCTGGTGATGGTCGGCATGGCGTCATTGCTGACGTCATCACGAATCGCCCGGGCCGCTTTCCAGCGGGCAAACGCGACGCGCAAGTCGCGGTTGCCTTTCAGGGATTCGGTCACCAACTGGTTGAGCGTCGGGTCTTCGAACTGCTGCCACCAGATGCCTTCGAATCGCGAGCGGTCGAAGTTCTTCTGGCCGGCAGCGCCGTCGGTGGCCGTGGTGATGTGGGCCGGTTCAATGGCTGGGGTCTGGTAGTCCGGGCCCACGGCACAGGCGCTCAGCGCCAATGCCAGCAGGCTCGGCAGGAAAGCTTTCAAACTCATCAGTGCGACTCCAGCTTCAAGTTGGCCTTGGCTGCTTTGCGCGCTTGGCCGCGTTCGACAAAGTTGCGAATCAGTACGTAGAACACCGGCGTCAGCAACAGACCGAAGAAGGTCACCCCGAGCATCCCGGAGAACACCGCCACACCCATGGCGTGACGCATCTCGGCACCGGCACCGCTGGAGAACACCAGTGGCACCACACCCATGATGAAGGCGAAGGAGGTCATCAGGATCGGCCGCAGACGCAGGCGGCAGGCTTCCAATACCGCGGCGAGCGGGTTCATGCCTTCGAGCTGTTTGTCCTTGGCGAACTCGACGATCAGGATCGCGTTCTTACACGCAAGCCCCACCAGTACGATCAAGCCGATCTGGGTGAAGATGTTGTTGTCGCCACCCGAAGCAATCACCCCGGTAATCGCCGACAGCAGGGTCATCGGCACGATCAGGATCACCGCCAGTGGCAGGCTCCAGCTTTCGTACTGCGCCGCGAGCACCAGGAACGCCAACAGTACGCAGAGCGGGAACACGAACAGCGCGGTGTTGCCGGACAGGATCTGCTGGTAGGTCAGGTCGGTCCACTCGTAGGTCATGCCGTTAGGCAGTTCTTCCTTGAGCAGTTTCTCGATGGCTTTTTCCGCCTGGCCGGAGCTGTAGCCGGGGGCTGCGGCACCGTTGATTTCCGCGGTGACGAAACCGTTGTAATGGGAGACGCGATCCGGGCCCGAGGTGTCGCTGACCTTGATGAAGGTCGCCAGCGGGATCATCTCGCCCTTGTTGTTGCGCACTTTCAACTGGCCGATCTGGTCGGACTCGAGACGGAACTGCTGCTCGGCCTGGACGTTGACCTGATAGGTGCGGCCGAAGCGGTTGAAGTCGTTGGCATACAGCGAACCCAGGTAGATCTGCAGGGTGTCGAAGATGTCGCTGACGGCCACGCCGTGGGTCTTGGCTTTTTCCCGGTCGATGGCGGCATCGACCTGCGGCACGTTCACCGTGTAGCTGGTGAACAGGCCCGCCAGTTCCGGAACACTGTGGCTCTTGGCGATGATGTTCATGGTTTCCTTGTACAGCTCTTCGTAGCCCAGGTTGCCCCGGTCTTCGATCTGCAGGCGGAAACCACCGATGGTGCCCAGGCCTTGTACCGGCGGCGGCGGGAAGATCGCCATGTAGGCTTCCTGGATGTCCGCGTACTGTCCGTTCAAGGCACCGGCAATCGCACCGGCGGACATGCTCGGGTCTTTACGCTCATCGAACGGTTTCAAGGTCACGAACACGATGCCGGCGTTCGGGCTGTTGGTGAAACCGTTGATCGACAGGCCAGGGAAGGCCACCGCGCTTTCCACGCCTGGCTGTTTCAGGGCCAGGTCGGACATGCGCTTGATCACGTCTTCGGTGCGGTCCAGGCTCGAGGCATCCGGCAGTTGCGCGAAGGCCACCAGGTATTGCTTGTCCTGGCCGGGTACGAAACCGGTCGGGGTGCTGGAGAAACCGAAGAAGGTCAGCACCATCAGGCCGGCGTACAGCAACAGGGCGATGCCGCTCGAGCGGATAACCCGGGCAACGGTGCCGACATAACCATGGCTGGCCTTTTCAAAGAAGCGGTTGAACGGACGGAACAACCAGCCGCCAAACAGCTTGTCCAGCACCTTGGAGAAACGGTCCTTGGGTGCGTCATGACCTTTGAGCAACACGGCAGCCAGGGCCGGCGACAGGGTCAGGGAGTTGAAGGCCGAGATCACCGTCGAAATGGCAATGGTCAGGGCGAACTGCTTGTAGAACTGCCCGGTGAGGCCGGAGATGAACGCGGCCGGTACAAATACCGCACAGAGCACCAGCGCCGTGGCAATGATCGGGCCGGTCACCTCACGCATGGCGCGCTTGGTGGCTTCCACCGGCGTGAGACCAAGCTCGATGTTGCGCTCGACGTTCTCCACCACCACGATCGCATCGTCCACCACGATACCGATCGCCAGTACCAGGCCGAACAGCGACAGGGCGTTCAACGAGAAGCCGAACAGATGCATCACGGCAAAGGTACCGATCAGCGAGACCGGCACCGCCACCAACGGAATGATCGAGGCGCGCCAGGTCTGCAGGAACAGGATCACGACCAGGACCACCAGGATCAGCGCTTCGAACAGGGTATGAACCACCGCCTCGATGGAGCCGAGCACGAAGATGGTCGGGTCGTAGACGATGCTGAAGTCCATGCCTTCGGGGAAGCCCTTCTTCAGTTCGGCCATTTTCGCCCGGACTTCATTGGAGATCTCGATGGCGTTGGAGCCAGGGCGCTGGAAGATCGGGATCGCCACCGCCGGCTGGTTGTTCAGCAGGGAACGCAAGGCGTACTGGCTGGAACCCAGCTCGACGCGGGCGATGTCCTTGAGGCGAGTGATTTCACCGTTTTCGCCAGAGCGAATGATGATGTTCTCGAACTCTTCTTCATTGACCAGACGGCCCTGGGTGTTGACCGACAACTGGAAGCTTTGCGCATTCGGGGCAGGGGGAGCGCCCAGTGCACCCGCGGCCACTTGACGGTTCTGCTCACGAATGGCTGTTACAACATCAGTTGCAGTTAGGTTGCGCGAAGCGGTCTTGTTCGGATCGAGCCAGACACGCAGCGAGTAATCGCCCATGCCGAACAGCTGCACATCACCGACACCGCCCAGGCGCGCCAACTCATCCTTGATGTTGAGGATCGCGTAGTTGGACAGGTACAGCATGTCGTAGCGTTTGTCCGGCGAGGTCAAGTGCACCACCATCGTCAGGTCGGGCGACGCCTTGTCCACGGTGATACCGATGCGCGTCACTTCCTCGGGAAGTTTCGGCTCGGTGCGGGTCACGCGGTTCTGCACCTGTACCTGAGCGTTGTCCAGGTCCGTGCCCAACGCGAAGGTGATGGTCAGGGTGATCTTGCCGTCGGCGGTCGACTGCGAGGACATGTACAGCATGTTCTCGACGCCGGTGATCGCCTGCTCCAGGGGAGCGGCTACGGTTTCACCAATGACTTTCGGGTTGGCACCCGGGAAGTTGGCGCGCACCACCACGGTCGGCGGTACCACTTCCGGGTATTCGCTGATCGGCAATTGGAACAGCGAGATCGCACCGGCGATCAGGATCAGCAGCGACAGCACCGCTGCGAAGATCGGCCGTGAAATGAAGAATTGGGAAAAATTCATCGGAGTCGTTATCCCTTAACCGCGTGGAGTCGCGGCAGCCACTTTCACAACCGTACCCGGCGCGACCTTGGCAGGCGCGACTTGGGGCAGGTTGCTGGCTTCCAGCGCTTGTCGTTGTTGGGCCAGGGCCGCGAGGGTTTGCTCGGTGGCCATCGGGATCACTTCAGGGGTGACCGGCGAGCCCGGGCGTACCCGCTGCAGGCCCTTGACGATGATGGTGTCGTCCTTGTTCAGGCCGTTGCGCACGATGCGCAGGCCTTCGATTTTCGGACCCAGCTCCACGGCGCGATAAGCCGTCTTGTTGTCGGCATCCATCACCAGCACGAATTTCTTGCCCAGGTCCGTACCCACCGCCTCATCGTTGATCAGCATGGCGTTGTAGGTGCCGCTGCCCACCAGTTTCAGGCGCGCGTAAAGGCCCGGGGTGTAGCTGCCGTCGCTGTTGTCGAACACGGCGCGACCGCGGATGGTGCCGGTTTTCGGGTTGACCTGGTTGTCGACGAAGTTCATCACACCCTGGTGCGGGTTGCCGTCTTCGTTGGACAGGCCCATGTACACCGGGGTGGTGGCGCCGCGTTTGCCCTGGCGGGCGAGCTGGGTGTACTTGAGGAACACACGCTCGTCGGCATCGAAGTAGGCGTAGACCTTGTCGGTGGAGACCACACTGGTCAGCGGGGTGGTATCGGCAGTCACCAGGTTGCCGGCGGTGATTTCCGCACGGCTGACGCGACCGCTGATGGGCGCGGTGACACGGGTGAAGCTCAGGTTCAGTTTGGCCAGGTCGAGCTGTGCTTGCAGGGCACCAACGGCGGCGCGGGCTTCCTGGGCAGCGCTGGTCCGCGAGTCGGCCAGTTCGGCGGAGATCGCATTGCTGGTGCGCAGGCGTTCGCCACGCTGGGCTTCGTTTTCGCTGCGGGTGGCGTTGGCGCGGGACTGGGCGACCAGGGCTTCGAGGCGACGGACCTCAGCCTGGAACGGACGCGGGTCGATCTGGAACAGCAGGTCGCCTTTCTTGACCAGGGCGCCTTCAGTGAAGGCCACTTCATCGATCTGGCCCGAGACCCGTGGACGAATCTCCACGGTTTCCGGCGCTTCGAGGCGTCCGGTGAATTCGTCCCACTCGTTGACCGGTTGCTCCAGCACCTTGGCCACGCTGACCTTGGCTGCGGGCAGGCTGGCGGCAGTCTCTGGCGCCTTGCCGCAGGCGCTCATCACCACGACGGCCAACAGGGCCAACGGCAAGCGCAAATGTTTGAATGACTGTTCCATGGATGCATCCGCCAATGTATTAAGATTGGCGAATGATGCTCGGCAGGGGTGGTATCGCACGAATCGAATGGGGCGAAGGTAACTATCATTCGGAATGATAGGAGAGGCCTGGGCAGCTCTCTAGCCTGCGCCTTGCGTCAGGAGGCAATCAACCCGGTTGATGGAAATTGTGTGTTTCCGGATTCGCAATGGTCCCTGTGGGCTGGCTTGCCGGCGATGGCGGCCTCAAGGTCGACTAATCTCCTGCGGCTGTACCCGATTAACTGTAGGAGCGAGCATGCTCGCGAAAAACCTGAGAGCACCGCGTGGTGTCAGGATCCCCGCGTCATCGTTGACCTCCATCGCGAGCAAGCTTGCTCCTACAAGGGCCCGACGCATCGGGAGTCTTCAGTGCCCTGTGGGTTTTCCAGCGACGGATTGCCCATTGGGTTACAGGTGGTTGGCGCGCGGTTTAACGATGATCAGGTGCTGCGGGTATGCCGGGCCTTTGAACAGGCGTTTCCAACCACGCATCCGCCGGCGCCAATAATCAGGAACTGACCTAAGCTGGCTGACACCCGCGGACCTTCATTGACGGAACGACAAGACCATGACTGCACCTGTATCTCTCGCCCGGCTGATTGATGTCGAAGCCCTGGAACACCAACAGCCACTGGCACAGCGCGACCTGCCTTCCAGCACCTATGAACTGTTGCAACGTTCGGCACGCCGCTTCGCCGAGCTGCCCGCCCTGAGCTTCCTGCCGACCGGCAGTATCGAGGACCAGCCCTGGACTATCAGTTACGCCGAGCTGTTCGCCAAGGTCACGCAAACCGCCAATGCCCTGCATCGCCTGGGTGTGCGTCCAGGCAAGGCGGTGTCCTTCCTGCTGCCCAACCTGCCACACACCCACTTTGTCATCTGGGGTGGCGAAGCGGCCGGGATCGTCAATGCCATCAATCCGCTGCTGGAGCCGCAACACATCGCCGAACTGATCCGCGCTTCCAATACCACGGTGCTGGTCACCCTGGCGCCGTTCCCCGGTACTGACCTGTGGCAGAAGGTCGCCACGTTGCGCGAGAGCCTGCCAGAGCTGGCGACTATCGTGACCGTCGATCTGGCGAACCTGCTGCCAGAGCCGCAACGCAGTGCCGTGAAGGCCCAGCGCCCGGCCATGCCGGAAGGTGTGCTGGACTTCGACGAAATGCTGGCTGCCTGCCCCGATGACCATCTGGAAAGCGCACGGGTGATCCGCCCGGACGACATCGCCTCCTACTTCCACACGGGCGGCACCACGGGCACGCCAAAGCTGGCACCCCACAGCCATGCAAACGAGGTGGCGATGGCCGAGATCATTGGCCTGCACGGTCGCTATGTGCCCGATGACGTGCTGCTATGCGGGCTGCCGTTGTTTCATGTCAACGGGGTGATGGTCTCCGGGCTCGCCGTCTTTGCCTATGGCGCCCAAGTCTTGCTCGCCGGTCCGCAGGGCTATCGCAATCCGACCCTCATCAAGGATTTCTGGAAGCTGGTGGAGCGATACCGGGTCAGCAGTTTCAGCGGCGTCCCTACCATCTATGCGGCACTGGCCCAGATCCCCAACGACGGCATCGATGTCTCGAGCTTGCGCTTTGCCCTGTGCGGGGCGGCCCCCATGCCCGTGGAACTGATCCGTCAGTTCGAATCCCGCACGGGACTGAAAATCATCGAAGGCTACGGCTTGACCGAAGGCACCTGCGCCACAGCGTGCAACCCCAGCGACGGAGAGCGCCGGCCCGGCTCCATTGGCCTGCGCCTGCCGTATTGCCAGGTCAAGATCGTCGTGCTCGATGGTGACGGCCATTACCTGCGTGACGCCGCGACGGATGAGGCCGGCACCTTGTGCCTGCGCGGCCCCACGGTATTCAAGGGCTACCTGCAAGCGGACAAGAACCAGGGTCTGTGGCTCGACGGCGACTGGTTCAACACGGGCGACCTGGGGCGCATCGACCGCGATGGCTACATCTGGCTGACCGGTCGCAGCAAGGACTTGATCATCCGCGGCGGCCACAACATCGACCCGCAGGTGATCGAGGAAGCCCTGCATCACCACCCTTCGGTCGCGCTGGCCGCTGCGGTGGGCAAGCCTGACATCAAGGCCGGCGAACTGCCGGTGGTCTACGTCCAGCTCAAGGCCGGTGAGCAGGTGGGCGAAGCCGAGTTGATGGAGCACGCCATACAACACATTCACGAGCGTGCCGCGCTCCCCAAGAATATCTGGCTGATCGACCAGATCCCGTTGACGGCCGTGGGCAAGACCTTCAAGCCCGCCTTGCGCCTGGATGCGATCCGCCGGGTGTTCGAGGAGGAGGTCTGGCAGGTGGCAGCCGATGGCCAGGTGGAAGTGCTCAGTGACGATCGACATGGGCAGCGGGTGGATATTCGAGTGGCTGGTCTGGATGCTGGGCAGCGCAAACAGCTGGAGCAACGGCTTGGAGGCTACTCCGTGCACTATGTGCTGCATTCGGCGTGAGCCATTCGGCAGGGTGAACCCCAAAGTAATATTAATTCCTGAATTGTGTGGTTTATCCGGTTCATTAGAAGATAAGCCACAATTAAAGGGAATTATGTTTCTTGAATTCGATGGATGATAATTCTATAATTTTGGGTATTAAGTGGCGTAAATCGACGGAAGACCCGTTATGTTGGATTTAAGCTTCAGTAAGCCGAATGAGATCGTCAAGCGGCTCTGCGAGCGCCTGCGCACGGAGCGGCTGGCTCAGCAGATGACACAAGCCGATGTGGCCGGTCGCGCCGGTATCGGCACCAATACCGTGTCGAACCTCGAAGCCGGGCGCAATGTCGGGTTGGAGAACGTGATTCGTGTGGCCATGGTCCTTGGACGAACCAAGGAGCTCGAAGCACTGTTCTTGCCAAAGCTGGACAGCATTGAAGACATTCGCCGCTACGAGAACACCGTCAATCGTCATCGGATCAAAAGGAAGACCGACCATGCTTGAGCAGGTTGACGTCTACTACGATGGTTGGGGTGAGCGTTGGTTGTGGGGCACGCTCGTGTCTACGACTGCCATCACCGGTCGCCCACAGATTGTGTTTGAGTACAGCAATGAAGCGAAGACTAGAGGCCTGGAGCTTTCGTCCTACACGCTTCCATTGGCGGGACCCCAGTTGCGTCGAGGCTTTGCGTCCCACCAGCTGGCACTGCCAGGGCCAGTTTATGACTCACTGCCTGACGGCTGGGGCATGTTGCTGATGGACCGGTTGATCCGGCGCCGCGGCCTCAATACGGCACGCATAGGACCTCTGGAGCGGCTGGCTTTTATTGGCAACAACGCCATGGGGGCAATGTCGTTCGAGCCCGTAGCGCCCGAGGGGCAGCAGCCGCAAGCGCATATCCCCCTTGAGTTGCTGGCGGCTGAAGTTCAGGAAGTTCTCAAGGGTGAAGGCGGGGAATTCCTGCAGACATTGCTTCTGGTGGGGGGCTCGCCACAAGGCGCAAGGCCAAAGGCGTTGGTCTATCGCAATCCTCAAACGGGGGCTTTTACCACCGCCGCCAAGCCGGACCTCGAAGCCTGGCTGATCAAGTTCCCGGCAAAGGAAGAGCATCCTGAAGTCTGTGCTATCGAAATGGTCTATGCCGAGTGCTTGCGCAGGTGCGGCATCCAGACCCCGGACACGCAGCACTTCAATCTGCCCAATGGGCTGGCAGCCTTCGCGAGTAAACGCTTTGATCGCATGGACGGCCAGCGCGTGCCCATGCAAAGCCTTGCAGCCTTTACCGGGGCTGACTACAGGTCGCCGGGAGCCCTGGACTATGTCAACTTCTTGCGGGCGACACAGATGTGCACCAACGACGTACGAGAGAAAGCCATCGCCTTCAAGCGTGCCGTCTTCAATGTCGCGTTCAACAACCGGGACGACCACCTCAAAAATTTTGCCTATGTCATGTCGCGGTCCGGTGCTTGGCAGCTGGCGCCAGCCTACGACGTGACGTTCTGCGAGGGACCGGGCGGTTATCACCAGATGGACGTGATGGGCGAGGCCCTGGAGATTGATCGAGGCGCGATGCTCAGGCTAGCAGATGAGGCAGAGGTCTCAGTGGAGATTGCTGGCGGCATCATTGACAGCATTTGCCGCGTTGCGAGCGAGTTTAAGGTCATCGCCGAGAACATGTACCCGCGCGAGATTACCCAAGACACCCTGGATACAATTCAAGGCCGGATCGACGAGAACGTCGAGTTGCTGCACTAACGCCGTTGTTATTCGGCCAGCGTCATGGGTGACGCTCAGGCGCCTCCGACAGAATACCCGGGGCCCAAAGAACATTTTGACTTGGCCCTAGTACGGTGGTTTCAGGGCGGAACATTGAGGTTATGCCCCCAATTTTACCCCCAGTCGAGGAGGGGGCGTGGGCGATTGCGATTGATGTCGTCAACACCCAATAAGTGAGTACCGCAAAAAGCTGATTACCGACATCGAAATCCCGTTCTTCATAAAAAGCTGACCACTGAGCTAACGACTGTGAACTCCCTCGCGCAGCCACTCGATAAAGGCCTGAAGCCATTCATCTGCATCGGCGGTTTTTTTGGGGTTTGGAGGTTCAGGGCTGGAAGATGCAGATTCCGCCGCTCAGGCTCTTCTATAACCCTGTAAAAAATGGATCGGTGGAGAGCCACTGATTCGACCTTGGCTCATCAACTGATGTCTCAAGCAGCTGTCCTGCTGGCTCGGCATCCAAATCTAACGCAACATCGAATTAGACTTAGTCTCAGAAGCAGCGCTGCTGAGCAGCCAAATCAGCGCAGGAGATTGCTTGACGTGTTCTGCCATGGTTTTCATTACAACCTTGAGAGGCGGAATAGTTGAGACCACGACATCGTAACTCTCGGCAGACTGTAAACGAACGCCAATGAGGACACTTTTGTCTTCTTGTTCACGGGCGTAAGCAATAAAGCCATTTTCCAACGGATGTACATATTCTCCAGTCCGCGCATTGGGATAGTTTGGAGCCTTGTGGAAATCACTTCGTAGTGCAATGACTTTCGTCACGGCCTTGAAGGCCGGGCTGAAGTTGTCGGTAAGGTAGTCGTAGCTCATGGCAAATAGCACGCTAATGATAAATGCTCCTGCACCATGGAACATGATCAAACTGCGCGATTGCTTGAATTTAGCCTGAAAGCCGAGGTGCGCGGCCAGGCGGGTTATATGTTGCCAGGCTGCTTCGAATGGTAGGCTGATCATCGCGATGACCATGATCAGCACTGCTGTCAGACCAAGGAGTATTGCCACCACAAGCAGCCACGATGGAATGTAGAACAGCAACGCGAGAAAGCCGACTGTGAGATCAAAGCTTTGAGGGGGCAGCCCTAACGTCTCGGCAACCGCGAAACGCGCGCATGCTGTCGATATCAGCAGTGCAAGCAGATGCATAATGATGATGGGCGTTTTGGCGAATGGCTTATCCCATGCTGTATGGAGCCAGCGGGCGAAAGGGATGCACCAGGCAATGAATCCGCAGATTATCAATGCAGCCGCGACCGTCGTCCCGATGGTAAGCGCGGATATGCCCGTGTATAGGGAAGCTGCAATCGTGATTAGATACGTAACTACCGAGGCGAGATAGAACCGTTGGGATACGGAATATTGCTGGAATTTGGCGAGCAGTTTTGCTTTCAGAGCTATCATTTTCATCCTTGAACTTCTTTTCAGTGCTTCTAAAATCCAAGCGGATAGCAATGCTTGGCCGCCTTGATGGATGACCCCGTGGCGGCCCATCAAACCACCACGAGTTCAGCTTTTTATGTGGGTACGACTGGCGAATCAGTCGGCTTGGCAGACAATTCGCCACATCCCGCGTACGCCGTCTTCCCACCCACACCTGACAACGTGACTATCGATTCGGGAATTCCCGTCCGGTCTGGTCTGATCGGAGCTGTACCATTGATAGGTTGGTGGATGAGAGGACAAGGGCGCTTCCAGTGCCTTACTATGCCCCAATTCAAATAGCGTTTTCTTCCATCCATGGCCCAATTCTTTCCAGCACTCGATCATGCGGAATTTCGCAGCAAAGGCGAATTCACGCTTTTTCAGGAACTAGCGGCACTCGACGATGGGTTTATCGTCATCCACTCGCTACCTTGGCTACGCGGCCGGACAAAGCGGGTGTACTCGCAGGAACTGCAGGACTACCTGCGAGTTTCCTTGGAGAGGAGGCACCTGTCTGGCGAGGTGGACCTCGTGATCTTACATGCGGAGCTGGGTATGCTTTGCATAGAGACGAAGTCAGGTTTGTATCAGCCGTCGGGAGTTCGATTCATTCACGAACGTGACGGTTATGAAATCGATCCTATGAATCAAGTCAAGGACAACGCTTTTGTCCTCGTCGATATGTTGCAATCGTGGCAGATGAAGTGCCCAGTCGGTTATGCAGTGCATTTTCCAGACTTCGATCTGGAGAGCTCGCAAATCGCCAGTGCATACGTGCCACTCGACCGGCAGTTGCCCGACGGTATTCTAATCCTCCAAAAGCACCGTCAGGACATGCCTTCGCGCATCGTGCAATTGATGGCGCACTGGAAGTCCGCACTGAACTACGGAATCAAGGATAATTTCAGCCATGAAATCAAACACTTTCTCGACTCTGTCTGGCCGCATGAAGTGCGGGAAGGGACTCTTGGCCGGAAAATCGTTGCGGATGGCGAGTTGTGGCTTCAATTAGACAAAAAGCAGGCGAATCAGGTGGCATTGTGCGTCGCCTCTGATCGAAGGATGGTCGCGGGGTTTTCGGGCAGCGGCAAGACTTTGATAGCGCGTTCTCTTGCCGAGCAGTTTGTCGCTCGGGACCTCAAGGTACTCTTCCTTCTGAAGAACCGCCAGATAACGCATAAGGTGGCCGCTCAATTGAGCCAGTTTGGCCGGTCGGTGACTGTTCAAACCTTTCATTCCTACTGTGAGTCCCAGGGCAATCGGAACAGGGATAACAGCACCGGCGAACCCAACTATGACGAGCATCACCTGGCCCTGCATGGGGCCGTAGATCATCAGTACGCGGCGTTGATCGTCGATGAGGCCCAGGCGCTCAACGAGGCCGATCACTTGGCGCTGCGCGACCATTTTGCCAACGCACGCAAGTTCGTTTTTGCTGACGAGCTCCAGGTACTTCCCGGGATCGAAAAAGGCAGTTCCTATCGATTTCTGGAGGATACCTATGGCGAGCGATTCTTCTATCTGGCAACGGTTTACCGCAATCCCGGAGGTATCACTCAGACGATGATGGAGATGCTACCGCCACGACATGAGGTGAATTGCCCTCGGCCGATTTCCGTGGAGGACTTGTCCCGAAGCATTAGCTGGGATGTCTCCAAGACAATCCAGACCATGACGGCGAGCCTTGCAAAATCCGGTGTCATGAACGAGGACTTGATCGTGCTCAGTCAATTCTCCTCGTCGCTTGAGGAGATCGATGTTCCACGCTCCACGATCTCAGCGTATCGCGGTATGGAGGCACCAGTCGTCATCGTCGTAGCAGGCTTCGAAATGGATGACATCACATTGGCTTGCGCTCTCGGGCGAGCGACCACTCGTGCCTATATCATCGTGCCTATCGAACTGCTTGTGGGTCAGAGCAGCGTAAAATCAGATTTCCTGCGCAAAGGCTTGGAGAGTATTGATCGTAAACCAGTGCTCGATCAGGATGCCTGTGCTTCGGCCCCCCGATTTATCGTTAACAGAATGCGCAAATATGCCGATTTGTGCGCAAGACACGAAATCTTTGGCGAAGGATTTGTTTACGCAAGACGATGGAGGAGATGGGTATATGAAGGCGGCGCCAGGTGGAGCAATCGCGGAGTTCAGCTTTGGGGCTGGTGGATATCACTATCGACAGGCCTTTCCATAGCTGGAATCGACTTTGTGCGTAATGAACTGACAGAGGGCTATCTCAAGCCCTGCACCGAATGCAATACGATGACACCGCATAACATGTACGGTGCGTGCCTGACTTGCCTCACAGCGCCATTGGACGAGGCCAATGTTTTTGAAGTCGCCCAGCAGGCGGTGGAGTTGGGTGCTGGGCGATCAATGAAGCAGGGGCAATCTTTAATCAAGGTGGCGGCACTGGTCGGCAATTTTCAGTTTCCGCGCTCTAAGGACCCTGTGTATGGAATTACTGAAGTCCCTGTCCTATTCCTCGCCACTACGATCGTCGAGTTTAGGATGCGAAAAGAGGCGACCGTTGCCACCAAATCCCAGGTAGTACAATGGTTGCGGGAAGGGTTGGTACCCAGTGATTTAGATGACTCCATCGAGAGCCTTGCGGGCCGAACGATAGGCAGTCTCTGCGGGCAGAAGCTCATGGTGAAGATTGAGGCCGGCAAGTACCGACTAACCGATCCTCAATAGCCTCGTATAGGTGGGGGAAAGGCAAAAATGATCAGCTAAACACCCTGCCCGACAACGTCTAAAGACTATCCGGATCCCCAAAAAACATCTGAATCCGCGACCGCAACCAACGCTCCCCCGGATCATTATCCTGGGACCCACGCCACGCCATGTGCAATTCAAAGCTGCGCACCGGCAACGGCGGATCTTCCGCCCGCACCCCGCCAGCCGCCGTCAGCGCATCGGCCGTATAGTCCGGCACGGTGGCGACGATATCGGTACCGCTCAACAGGGTACTCAAGCCGTTGAACTGCGGCACCGCCAGCACCACGTGACGTTTGCGCCCGAGCTTTTCCAGCTCTTCGTCAATAAAGCCACTGAGGTCGCCGGCGAACGACACCAGCGCATGGGGGCGGGCGCAGAAGTCATCCAGGCTCAATGGGCCAGGCACGGTGTCGGCTCGCAACAGTTTTGGCATGCTGCGGCGCAATACCTTGCGCTTGGCATTGGCGGGCAGGTCGGTGGTGTAGCTGACGCCGATGGAAATTTCGCCGGAGGCCAGCAAGCCGGGCATCAGGATGTAGTTGACCCGTCGCACCACCAGCACGATGCCCGGCGATTCGGCGCGCAGGCGCTTGAGCAGCATGGGCAGCAGGGCGAATTCGACGTCGTCCGACAGGCCGATGCGAAACACCGCGGTGCTGGTGGCCGGGTCGAACTCGGCGGCACGGCTGACGGCGGTGGAAATCGAATCCAGCGCCGGAGAGAGCAGGGCGAAGATCTCGACCGCCCGCGCGGACGGTTCCATGCTGCGACCGGTGCGCACGAACAACGGGTCGTCGAACAGTCCGCGCAGGCGCGAGAGCGCCGCACTGATGGCCGGCTGGCCGAGGAACAGCTTCTCCGCGGCGCGGGTCACGCTGCGTTCGTGCATCAGGGTTTCGAATACGATCAACAGGTTCAGGTCGACACGACGCAGGTCATTACGATTCATCTTGAGTCCTGGCAGAGTCAGCAAACTTGACGTGAGCGGCCATATGGGAACAATGGCCAGCAGGAATATTACGGGCAAAGGCTGGTACTCTGCACCGGGTAATTCAGTTTTCCCAAAAAGGCTGCTTCGGTTTCTTGCGACATTTGACGATGTCGCCGCAGCTGCGGAATCAATGACAGGCATGTCGACTATTAATAGCCACTGATAGTGTTGGGTTGAAAGCCCAGCTAGAGTTCAAGGCATTAGAGGTTCAATTGGCGAGGTTTGCGATGTCCCGCACGATCCGTTTTCACAAGTTTGGTTCAGCCGAGGTGCTCAAATGCGAAGAGCATGCGGCGGCCCTGCCTGCACCGGGCGAAGTGCAGGTGCGCGTCGAAGCCATTGGCATCAGCTGGTACGACACACTCTGGCGGCAGAACCTGGCGTCGTCACACGCTCGCTTGCCAGCCGGTATTGGCCAGGAAATGGCCGGTATCGTCACCGCTGTCGGTGAGGGTGTCGATGACCTTGCGGTCGGTGACAAGGTCGCCAGTTTCCCGGCCCAGAGCCCGAACGATTATCCGGTCTACGGCGAGCTGATCGTGCTGCCGCGCTCGTCGCTGTCGCGTTACCCGGACGTGCTCAGCCCGATCGAAGCCAGCGTGCATTACACGCCGCTGTTGATTGCCTATTTTGGCTACGTTGATCTGGCGCGGGTCAAACCCGGGCAATTTGCCCTGGTCACCGACGCCAGTCACTGCGCCGGCCCTTCGTTCGTACAATTGGGCAAGGCCCTGGGTGTTCGAGTGATCGCCGCGACCAAAACCGCGGACGAGCGTGAATACCTGCTGTCGCTGGGTGCCGAGAAAGTCATCGTCACCGAGGAAGAAGACCTGCTGATGCGGATCAACAAGATCACCGACAACCGCGGCGTCGACGTGGTGTTTGATGGTTTGGGTGGCCCTCAGATGTCCCTGCTCGGCGACGTACTGGCGCCTCGCGGCAGCCTGGTGCTGTACGGCCTGCAAGGCGGCAACCAGACGCCATTCCCGGCGTGTGCGGCGTTCCAGAAGAACATTCAGTTCTTCGTGCACTGCATCGGTAACTTCACCGGCAAGCCGGAATTGGGCATCATCCAGGACCAGGTCGCACTGCAACGTGCCTTGCGCGACATCAACCAGATGACTGCCGATCGCGTATTGCTGCCGCTCAAGACCCGGGTCTTCCCGTTTGCCGAGTTTGTCGAGGCGCACCGCTACATGGACGAATGCCCATGCCGCGAAAGGGTTGCCCTGCAAGTCGAACCTGCCTGATCCCCCCTCAAAGAGTCCGTGCCTGCACGGACTCTTGCGTTTGAGCGCCTTTCCCCCCGACATGAGACGTCCCACCAGCCTGAAGGTGGGTCGGTTCAGCAACTGAACCGGTTTTTGCTCTCGATCTGTAGCTTCTAATCAACATCCAAGTACTGATAATTGCATGATTACTTTCATCTCAAGGAATGAGTCATGGCCAGGTATCTAGCCGAAACTTTTCAATGCGCGTCGTTGACCCATGTTCGACAACTAGTGATTCGTTGTGCAGTCGCCACATTATTTCGAGAAGCTTCTTTCCTCATTATTTGTATTAAATGTCTGTGGGACGCTGTCAGACATTTCCTAGGATGCCGAAGGCAATCGTCACAAGCTGCGGCCAAGAGCCTGCGCGCAAGCCCTTGCGTGGCTGTCTCGCTTCTGGCGATCAATTATTTCAAATGTTGACCAAAAACTTTAGCGTTAGCATTTGGTAATAAAGTCCAGTAATTAATCCCCATTCAGGCATCCCTTTGCGCTGTGCGTGCAGTTGTTTGCGCTGTGTCGAACTTACGAATATCAGGTAAATAGAAAATGACCCATATCCATGATCAGGCGATGAACTATGTCTATCAACAAGTGCTGCAACGACTGCTGAGTTTTTTTTCCCGTGCCGAGCGCACGGCATTGCAGTTATTGATACAGCGCCTGGCTGTCGCCGCCGGAGGAATGGATCGGATAGGTGGCTTCAAGGTATTGGCCATCCAGTGTGGCTCGCGTGACAGTTGCTACACCTTGGCACTGCTGCGTGCCGCGCAGCTGACGATCGCCAGTCGGGCGCCCGCGACATTCCAGTTGCGGGTCGCGACCCTGCGGCTCAATGGCATGAACCAATTGGCGCTGGATAACATCCATCGCAGCTACAGCGCTTTGTTCCTCTACGACGATCCCCGAGTCGAAGTGTTGATGGTGGATAACCGTGAGGTACTGCCGTTCGATCACCAGGCACCGGTGACCAGCGCCGGGCGTGAAGCCAATCGGACGAACCTGCTGATGATCGGCCATCGTCGTGCCGTGGACGGACCTCTTGATCTGTTGGACGACGGGTATCTGGCCACGGGCGAGTTCCATGGACAGATCGCCCGCTGGAACCATGGCGTCGATGCCTTGGTCAGTGGCGACTCGCCGCGCCAGCAGAAGCGCTTTATCGAAGGGCTCAAGCGCGCGGCCGCCAAGGCAGGTCTCGAGACGTCGAACCGTCACGAGGCGGATTACGGCGGGTTGTTCATGCTGCTCGATGAATTGGGCAGTGACTGCTACCAGGCGTTTTATGCCGACTACGGCCAGGAGACCTGGCGTCCGGCTGAACAGTTTGAAGCCTGTCGTCGTACTACCTACATCGATATTCACGACGTACTGGTCAGCCACCTTGAAGATCGTTGGCCGTTGCTGACCGAGTTTCTCGGCTTCCAGGCCGATGAACTGGCGGTTCATCTTGGCGAAAACCAGTTCGTCAGCGTGGCTGTCTCGGCGCACCTGCGCGGATTGCAAGCCGGCTTCGTCCAGGGCGGCACCTATGAGGCAGGTGTTGCCCACTACCTGCAGCGCGCCCTGGTGATGATGCGTCGAAACCAACTGGAGGAATACTTGTACGAACGGGCAGAGGAGGCGTACGGCAACCCGGCGACCCTGGCCGGCCAGCGCGCACGCATCGCCGAGGAGGCGCAGCAGAACTTCGGCCTGAACGAGGCGCAATGGGTGTGCCTGCTGTTTGCCCCTTTTGTCGAGCAGGGCGCGGCCCTGGAGCGCTTCCTGCGTCTATGTCACCCGGGCATGCTCGTGGCCTTGCCCGAGTTGCACCGGGCCATGCAGGGGCATCCGGTCGCGGAGCAGATCCTGCAGTGGATGGTCGATGTCAGCGGCTTGCCTGTGAGCCTGATCGGCAGGTTGTATCGCATGGGGCCGGTGGCAGAGCAGGGCAGGTCGATGAACCCACCCGCGAGCGAGGCCTCGGTGCCAGTGCAGGCAAGCGACGAGGCGTCGATGACCGCTCAATGGTCGGCAGGACGTTGATCGTGCGCATGTTGCCGGCCCTTTCGAATGTGCGTGGCGGCCACCGCCACGGATGGGGCCCCCTGTCATGAAAGGACAGCGTGAAACCGATTTCGCCTACCAGGCGGTCTACCGTTACCTGACCTGCCTGATCAGCGAACCCGTGAGCGACAGTCGCGTACGCCTGCCATCCTTGCGTGAGCTGTCCGAGCGCCTGGGCGTGTCGATCTCGACCATCCAGTACGCTTATTCGCTTCTGGAAAAGGAGGGGCGGGTCTATTCGGTGGCCAAGTCCGGTTATTACGCGCTACCGGTCGCGCCCAGCAGTACGCTGTACGATGGCAATGACTTGCTCGAGAGCGTCTATGTCAACGCCCGTCTTCCCGCCATGCTGGTCCTCAGCGCGGATGAACCGGCCTTGCTGCAACCGCTCGACAGCCCGCTGTTGCTGCTGGAAAGGGAGCTGCTGCGCCAATACCCGCGCCAGCCGCAGCCGTCTGCGCAGCCCTGCGGCGAACTGGAGCTGCGTACCGCGTTGGCGGCGCGCTATACCACCTCGCCGGTGCGCTGCTGGCATGCCGATGATGTCTACATCGGCGCCGATCTACGCGGTGTGCTGGAAATACTGATCGTCGTATTGGCTCTCAAGGACGCGACGGTGGTGGTCGAGTCGCCGTGTGACTGGGCGATCCTGCGCCTGTTCCAGGCAGCCGGCGTGAAGGTGATCGAATGGCCGCTGCTGGGCGACGGTGGCCTGGACTGCAAGCGCCTCAGGGACTTGCTGGAAGAGCAGCCGGTGCGATTGGTGATGGTGTCGTCCGGGCTGAACATGCCCCGGGGCAGCAAGGCACCCGATGATAACCGGCAAGCGATCGCGCAATTGCTGGGACGACATGACACTTGGGTGCTGGAAAACGATAGTTATGGCGAACTCGGGTTTGAGCCCGATCTACTGCGATTTCGCGAGCTGTTGGCCCCGGAGCGCCTGATGGTGTTTTCCGCATTCGAAAAGATCATCGGCCCGGAAGCGCCTTACGGTTATCTGCTGTCTCGCCATATGAGCGGCGAGCTGCAGCGGCAATTTCTATTACGAGCCTTTCGCCTGTCGCCGATTCGCCAGAAAGCCATCGCTCGCCTGTACAGCAACGGACGCATCGATCAACACCTGCAGGTATTGCGTCGGCGCCTCAAGGACGGCAAGGACCAGATGACCCGGCTGCTCCAGGAACGACTGGGCGACGCCTTGCAGTACGTCGAGCCCCAGGGCGGCGCGACGATCTGGTTGCGTTCGCTGCGCCGGGTCGATATGAGCCGGGTGTTCCAGCGTTTGCTCAGGCAACAGGTGGTGGTTGCGCCCGGCGAGCTGTTCAGTCTGCAAGGCTTGCATGGGCAACACTTGCGTTTGAGCCATGGCGTTGGCAGCGATCAGGACCTGGCCGCCGCGCTGGGCTTGCTGGGGGACGCCTTGCGCCTGGAAGCCATTGATTGAGCCCAGGTAAAATCATGCCGATGGATCGATTCCATCGCGCTTAGGTCAAACTGCCAGTAAACTCCGTTCCAATTCCTGAACTCTATCTCAGAGGTTGCGCATGACACTCAGTCCTTTTGCGGGCAAGCCGGCACCGGCAGAATTGTTGGTAGACATCCCGCGACTGGTCACGGCCTATTACACCGGCCAGCCCGATGCCGCCATCTCGACCCAGCGAGTGGCCTTCGGCACCTCCGGGCACCGGGGCAGCTCGTTCGATTTGAGTTTCAACGAATGGCACGTCCTGGCGATCAGCCAGGCCATCTGCCTGTATCGCGAGGCCCAGGGCATCAATGGCCCCTTGTTCGTCGGCATCGACACCCACGCCTTGTCCACGCCGGCCGGCGCCAGCGCCCTGGAAGTACTGGCTGCCAATGGCGTGACAGTGATGATCGCCGAAGGTGACGAATACACGCCGACCCCAGCCGTTTCCCATGCGATCCTGTGCTACAACCACGGGCGTACCTCGGGCCTGGCGGATGGCATCGTCATCACCCCGTCCCACAACCCGCCGCAAAGCGGGGGCTACAAATACAACCCGACCAATGGCGGCCCTGCCGATACCCACATCACCAAGTGGATCGAAGCCAAGGCCAATGAGCTGTTGGCGAACAAACTCGCCGGGGTCAAGCGCATCAGCTACGAGCAGGCGCTGAAGGCCAGTACCACCCATCGTCACGACTACCTCAACACCTATGTCGCCGACCTGATCAATGTGATCGATTTCGACGCCATCCGTGATGCCAAGCTGCGCCTGGGCGTCGATCCGCTGGGAGGCGCAGGCGTGCGCTACTGGTCGGCGATCGCCGAGCACTACCGTCTGGACCTGGACGTGGTGAACAAGCAGGTCGACCCTACCTTCCGCTTCATGACCGTCGACTGGGACGGTCAGATCCGAATGGACCCATCGTCCAGCCACGCAATGCAGGGGCTGATCGGCCTCAAGGAACGCTTCGACGTGGCCTTCGCCTGTGACCCGGATCACGACCGTCATGGCATCGTGACCCCCTCTGGCGGTCTGCTGGCGCCGAACAACTACCTGGCCGTGTCTATCGATTACCTGTTCCAGAACCGCCCGCACTGGCGAGCAGATGCCGCAGTGGGCAAGACCGTGGTCAGCAGCGGCTTGATCGACCGCGTGGCCAAGCGCCTGGGACGCCGCCTGTACGAAGTGCCGGTGGGCTTCAAGTGGTTTGCCGATGGCCTGTTCGACGGCTCCCTGGGCTTTGGTGGTGAAGAAAGCGCGGGGGCTTCGTTCCTGCGCAAGGACGGTAGCGTCTGGTGCACCGACAAGGACGGGCTGATCCCGGCCTTGCTGGCGGCTGAAATGACCGCCCGTACCGGTCGCGACCCAAGCCAGGCTTATCGTGCCCTGACCGATGAACTGGGCGAGCCGTTCTCGGTGCGGGTAGACGCCAAGGCCAACCCGGAACAGAAAGCCCTGCTGAGCAAGCTGTCGCCGGATCAGGTCACCTCGACCGAGCTGGCGGGGGAAAAGATCCAGAGCATCCTCAGCAAAGCACCGGGTAACGACCAAGCCATTGGCGGCCTGAAGGTCATGACCGAAAACGGCTGGTTCGCGGCGCGTCCGTCGGGCACCGAAGACATCTACAAGATCTATGCAGAGAGCTTTGTGAGCGACGACCACCTCAAGCAGTTGGTGGCTGAGGCCCAGACCCTGGTGGATGGCGCCATTTCTTCGAAATAAATGATGGCCCCTTCGCTGGCAAGCCAGCTCCTACAGGATTGAGGCAACCTTGTAGGAGCTGGCTTGCCAGCGAAGACGGTAGTCCAGGCACCAACGGTGCTTAGGATTTACCGAATCAAGCCAGATCCACCAACACAATCTCACTGTCCTCAATCGCCGTCACCCGCAACAGCTGCTCTTGAGCAATCGCAACACCGTCTCGAGCTTGTGCTCGCAAGCCATTGACTTCAATGACCCCCGTGGCCGGAACAAGGTAAGCGCGACGGCCGTTGTCCAAGTGATATTCCGCCGTTTCCCCCGCCTTCAAATTCGCCGCCACCAGCCGCGCATCTGCGCGGATTCGCAGGCTTTGATCGTCCCCGGCCTTTCCGCTGGCCAAGGTCACAAACCCTTCGCGCTGGCCCTTCGGAAACGGCTTGGCGCCCCAGGAGGGTGCCAGGCCGGATTCGTTCGGGATGATCCAGATCTGGAAAATCCGCGTCGGTGTCGCTTCCAGGTTGTATTCGCTATGGGCGATCCCGGTGCCAGCACTCATGACCTGAACGTCACCGGCTTCAGTGCGACCCTTGTTGCCCAGGTTGTCCTGGTGGGTAATCGCCCCTTCACGGACATAGGTGATGATTTCCATGTCCCGGTGCGGGTGCTGCGGGAAACCGGTGCCCGGGGCGATCACGTCATCGTTCCATACCCGCAGGTTGCCCCAGTTCATGCGCTTGGGGTCATGGTATTCGGCGAACGAAAAGTGGTGATGGGCATCCAACCAGCCATGGTGAGCGCCGCCGAGCGAGTTGAAAGGTCTGAGTTCAAGCATGATCGTCTCCTGTAAGGTTCGTCATGGGGCGCAAGGGCCTGGCCACGAATCGAGACCGGTGGTTGATGACGGGCATCATCCATCAGGCAATAATCGATAAAAAGCGTAAAAAGTGCCTCATAATCATCGAATAGTTTGATAGGAGGTTACCTCAAATGGATCTTATACAACCTTCAATATCGCGCATAAGTCGATGAGTCCTAAGCATTTCACTAGAACTGAACGGCAAATAAAGACACCATAGCCCTCAACAGCCTCACACCCTGGAGTCCGTCCGCGTGCCGCAACACACCCCCGATCTTCCGCCTGAACTTCGCCCCCTGGCTGAAATGCCACTGCTCAAACGCCTGGCCGCGCGCTTTTTTGGTCATGGCCTGACACGCCTGCGCGCGCAGCACCGCGCGTCCTGGTTGCATGGCCAGGCAGACGGTTTTCGCAGTGGGCATATCGCCGGGGTGGATTACGGATATAAGGAAGGCAAGCTCGAAGGACTCGAAGAGGGCCGGCAGGTCCTGCTGATTCGCGACTCGCGCAGCACCGAGCACCGGCCACCGAACATCGATGAGCATCTGTTCGACGATTGGCGCCTGCCATTGAGCGCCGAATTGAAGAAGCGCGTGAAGGCCGACGTCGCCCGGCTGCTGCCGGCATATGCCCAGCCCAGCGCCGCGCAGTGGAAGATGATCTTCAGTGACACGCCTTCGACCTCGGTGATTGCCGGAGCGGGCGCGGGCAAGTCGACGACGTTGGTCCTGCGCATTTTGCTGCTCTACCATTACCTGGGGTTCGAGCTGGGCTCGATGACCGTGGTGACCTTTACCCGCGAGTCGCGCAAGGATTTCATCAATAAGCTGATCGAACTGTTCGCGCTCTGGGGGCGGGTAATCAGCTTCAGGGACGCGCGTGACCTGGTGCGCACCTTCCACTCGCGGATCCTGCCGATGGTTCGCAGCCTGCCGGGCTTCGAACGGCTGCAAGCCTTCGAAAACCTCAGTCACCGCGCCCAAGGCGCGGATGACGAAGTGGACAGCAACCCGTTCGACCTGCGTATCAATGACGCCCAGCGTCAGCAACTCAACGCCTGTTATCACGCCTTGCACAGCCGCGATCAGCGTTTTCGCGAGCTGATCCAGCCGTTGTCGCGCCACGCCTTGCAACTCAAGGAGCTGGAGCGCGACCACCCCGATGTGCAGAAACGCGTGGCCGTCACCGAGTTGGCGGCCAAACGCGATGAAGAACTCTGCGACCTGGTGGAAGACCTGTGGTTCCGCGCCGGCGCCTGGCCGATCAAGGGTATCGAACCCAACCGCCAGGCTTTTGATATCAATGGCAGCGCCTTTCATTGCCACGGTTACATTCCGTCGCTTGATGCTTGGGTGGTGCTGGGTTTCGACCCTGGGGAAAATCCACAACTGACCCGGCCCAACGCCAAGCTGACACTGCGTGCGGAATCGGCGGTGAAGCGAACCCTGTTTCAAGCTTTCTGTCGTAAGCCATTGATATGGTTGGATAGTTACGAATCGTCGAGGCGTGTCCTGGCCTCCCTTGGCGGCGACGCCAGCGCCGGGCCTGGCTTCGATTACAAGGTCAAGGGAGAGCTTGCGTCTGCGCCGTTGCTGGACTGTTTTGTCGCCGCCGCCGGGTTCATCGAAAACCTCGGCCTGGATGTGCCGACGGCGGTGGGCCAGATGAGCTTTGCCAAGGATGACCCGGACCGGTTTTTCTTCGAGGCCCTGAGCCTGTACTGGCGAGCCCTGGAAGATCACTTGCTCGACCAGAAACCGCCGGTCATGACCTACAACCGCATGTTCGCGTTGTTCAGCGAACATTCACCGGAGAACCTCAAACTGCTCAGCGACGAGCTGTTGCGGCCGCTGTCGCACTTGATGATCGACGAGTTTCAGGATGTCTCGCCGCAAATCGTCTCGTGGATCCGCGCCAGCCTGGTCGAGATCCGCAGCCGCGGCCCGGCCATGCACACAGGACGCGGCGCCCAGCACTCGTCATTGCTGTGCGTGGGGGATGACTGGCAGTCGATCTACGGTTGGCGCGGCAGTTCGCCCACCTATTTCATGGAATTCAACAAGACGTTCTCGTCGCCCAGCACCACCAAGGTCATGCTCAGCGACAACTATCGCAGCCACCAGCACATCATCGACGCCGCCGAACACATCGTGCGGGCCGCGCCGGCGATTGCCGGCAAGAAGGCCAAGGCCAGCGGCGAGCCGAAGACTTTGCTGCCGGTCAATGTGCTGGACCGGGACGACCAAGGCATGGCCCAGCGCCTGATGGAGCACTACCGCAAGGGTGATTCAATCTTGATGCTTTATCGAAAAAGCAGTGATAAGTCATTGATTGAGCAGCATATTCAATCCGTAGTTAATGTGGATTCTAGCTTGCCGTATGAAGCCCGGCGCCTTAAGCAACTGACCTATCACAGCGCCAAGGGGCTTCAGGCGGACGCGGTGTTCCTGCTTGGCGATTGCCAGCACCTGACCCGTTCACCGTACAAGAACCAGGTATACCGCATGGCGGGCCTGGGCAAGGCTGGCGATAGCGAGCCTTACGACAATGCGCAGAAAGACGAGATCCTGCGCCTGGCCTACGTGGGCATTACCCGGGCCGTGAGCCATTGTTATTGGTATGTAGACGCGCAGGACACCCAGGCGGTGAACATGCCCAAGGCGTCGGATCGGATCAGCCAGGGCAAGGCGTTCTTTGCCGATCATCGACAGGCCAAGACCCCGGCGTAATCCATTCAATCTCCCGCGGCCGTACCCGATCTCCTGTAGGAGCTGGCTTGTCGGGTCGCCGCATCGCAGCGATGGTCGACAACGATGACGCGTGCCGTCTGAATGAATGCGTTGTACAGATGATTTTCGCGAGCAAGCCCGCTCCCACAGTTGATCGGGTACATCCGCGAGTGATGGTTCGGCTGTGAGGCCGCCTTCGCTGGCAAGCCAGCTCCTACAGTTGATCCTCGGGAGACGGTCTGCACCCCGATCCATAATTCTGTAAAAAACAAAAAAGCCCACCATATCGTGTAATGCTGTTCACTTAAGCATGGTGTTGTTAAGAACTGGATTGGGGGGATATCCATTGCTGCGGTAACGGCCACTTATGGTTTCGCTCTTACAGCGAGTCACTTTTGGAAGAGCCCAAAAGTAACCAAAAGGCTCTTGCCCCACCACTCGGTGCCTCGCTGTGGCTCGGCATGCCCTCTCTCCGGCATTGCTCCGTGGGTCGCCGCGATGGGCCGTCCCTGGCCCAGCGCGGCTAAACCGGCGTCCTGCCGGTTTACCCACTACGCAATGCCTGCGTTCGGCCATCGTGGTTTAACGGGGCGCCACGATCAAAAGCAAAGCGAGGCGGCCTGACAGCCGACCTGATTTTAAATGAGCACGTTCCCCTGTAGGAGCGCCGCCCGGAGCCGGCTCGCTCCCACAATTGGATCGTAGACAGGTCCCTTAATCAGGTCGGCTGTCAGGCCGCCTCGCTTTTGCTTTGGCTTTTGATTTTCTTGCCCCATCGAGAGGCCGAGTGGAGGTTCTGCGCAGTGGGTAAACCGGCATGGATGCCGGTTTAGTCGCCCTCGGCCATGGATGGCCGATGGCGACGGGCCCACGGAGCAGGACCGGAGCGAGGGCATGCCGAGCCACAGCGAGGCACCGAACGTCAGGGGCAAGAGCCCTTGGTTACTTGGGGCTTTTCCAAGTGACTCGCTGTAAGAGCGAAACCATAGGTGGCCGTTACCGCAGGAATGGATATACACCTAATCCAAATACCACCTGGGGCCCTCCAACCTAAAGTGAACAGCATTACCCGATAGATCGGGGCTTTTGTCTGCTGTAGCGGCCGGCTTACTTCGAAGCTTCGACCACGCCACTCTGGCGCTGCTTGAGGTTCTTGTCCGATTTGTACTGTAATGCGGCGGAAGCCACGGCAGCGCTCTTGCCGGTTTCAACCCAATTGCGGATGCGCGCGGCATCGGCAAAGTGCGTGTATTTGCCATAAGCGTCGAGCAGCACCAGGGCAACTGGACGGTTGCTCATCCGGGTCACCAGCACCAGGCAGTGGCCTGCTGCGTTGGTGAAGCCGGTCTTGGTCAGCTGGATGTCCCAGTCCGGCTTGCGCACCAGATGGTCGGTATTGCGGAAACCCAGGCTATAGACGGGTTTACGAAAGGTGACGGTTTTTTCCTTGGTGGTGCTCAGCTCGGTCAGCAACGGGTATTTGTGCGCGGCGATCAACAGTTTGCTCAGGTCGCGCGCGGTCGATACGTTGCGCGCGGAAAGACCGGTCGGCTCGACGAAATGGGTGTTGGTCATGCCCAGGGCCCGGGCCTTGGCGTTCATCGCGGCAATGAACGCCGCATAGCCGCCTGGATAGTGGTGGGCCAGGCTGGCGGCGGCCCGGTTTTCCGAGGACATCAGGGCAATCAGCAGCATTTCCCGACGCGGCAGTTCGCTCCTGAGTTTTACCCGGGAGTACACGCCTTTCATTTCCGGCGTGTCGCTGATGTCGATGTTGATGTATTCGTCCATGTTCTGCCGGGCTTCAACCACGACCAGGCCGGTCATCAGTTTGCTGACCGAAGCGATGGGGACGACGACGTCCGGGTTGCTGGCATAGATGACTTTGTTGGTCTGCAGGTCCAGCAGCAAGGAGCTGCCGGAAGCGAGCTTGAGTGACTTGGTATCCCGCGGCGCTGCGGTGGTCTCGTCGGCACTGGCGATTGGCGTGAGGAAAGTCCCTGTAACTGCAAAAAATAGGCTCAGGATGGAAAGACGGATTTTCACGCTGGCAGACTCAATAAAGTGTTGATAAGCCGTTTTTGTAACGGGCTATTTCCCGAAAAGCGCGACATTCTGGAGTATGGCTGAATAACTGTCGATGGTTGTTCGAGGGCAGAGTGAAAGACCCTCGAAACGTGAAAAAAACGTCATTTTCCGGCGGATGGTCATCCCGTTCCGCGGGCAAAAAAGAACCCCGCCATGGGCGGGGTTCCTTGTGTCGCTGGTTGCCTCTACCTGCGCCTCAGCTGTGCAGGGCTTCAGCGGCGTACAGGGTGTTTTCCAGCAGGCAGGCGCGGGTCATCGGGCCGACGCCGCCCGGCACCGGCGTGATCCAGCCGGCACGGGGCAGGGCGGTTTCGTAGATCACGTCACCCACCAGCTTGCCGTCTTCCTGGCGGTTGATGCCAACGTCGATCACGATCGCGCCTTCCTTGATCCACTCACCTTTTACCAGGCCCGGCTTGCCGGCGGCGACGACCACCAGGTCGGCACGGCCGACGTGACCGGCCAGGTCCTTGGTGAAGCGGTGGGTGACGGTCACGGTGCAACCGGCCAGCAACAGTTCCATCGCCATCGGGCGTCCGACGATATTGGAAGCGCCGACCACCACCGCGTTCATCCCGTAGAGATCGGCGCCGGTGCTTTCCAGCAGCGTCATGATCCCTTTCGGGGTGCAGGGACGCAGCAGCGGGATGCGCTGGGCCAGGCGGCCGACGTTATAAGGGTGGAAACCATCGACGTCTTTATCCGGGCGAATGCGTTCCAGCAATTTGGAGGCATCCAGGTGTTCCGGCAGGGGAAGCTGAAGCAGGACGCCGTCAATCGCCGGATCGTCATTGAGGCGATCGATCAGGTCGGCCAGCGCTTGCTGGGTGGTGTCGGAAGGCAGGTCATAGGCCTGGGACAGGAAGCCGACCTCTTCACAGTCTTTACGCTTGTGCGAGACATAAACCTGAGAGGCAGGATCGCTGCCGACCAGGATCACCGCGAGGCCCGGCGTGCGCAGACCTTGCTGGCGACGCTCGTTGACGCGTTGGGCGATCTGCTGGCGCAGGCTGGCGGCGATCGATTTGCCGTCGATAAGTTGTGCAGTCATTGCGCGTGATTAACCATCGAGAGGGGAAAAAAAGAGAGCGCATTCTCGCATGTCATGCGGTGAGGGCAAAGGCGCTTGGTCTGCAAATTCCGCTAACCCCTTTAATTAAATGAATTTTTTTCAAAAAGGATTTGACGACCTGCGGGGGGCTCTATACTATTCGTCGCACTTGTCGGGCACAGCCTAGCACTGGTTGAGAAGGTTGAGCGGGATTACGGTTCTGCAAGACTGAAAAGCACTTAGTTTGTAGTCCTCCAAGAGTACAGATTAACAAGGCGCCCGTAGCTCAGCTGGATAGAGCATCCGCCTTCTAAGCGGATGGTCGCAGGTTCGAGTCCTGCCGGGTGCGCCATTAGGCAGCTTTGGCACAAGTAACGCGATATGGTGGGCGTAGCTCAGTTGGTAGAGCACGGGATTGTGACTCCCGTTGTCGTGGGTTCGATCCCCATCGTCCACCCCATATTTCGAAGGGCGCCAGATTAACAGTCTGGCGCCTTTGCTTTAAAGGCTTCATCCCGCGGATGTGGTGGAATTGGTAGACACACTGGATTTAGGTTCCAGCGCCGCGAGGCGTAAGAGTTCGAGTCTCTTCATCCGCACCAAACAAGGCTTCATCCATGCCGCCTGGCCTGGTTGAGGTTCAACAAAGAAGTGATTTGGCTTCTTTGTTACGCAATATGGTGGGCGTAGCTCAGTTGGTAGAGCACGGGATTGTGACTCCCGTTGTCGTGGGTTCGATCCCCATCGTCCACCCCATATTTCGAAAAGGCGCCAGATTAATAGTCTGGCGCCTTTTTTGTTTCAGCAGATTCAGCGACCGCAGGTACCGGGTCGCAAGGGCAGGGCGTTTCGTCGTTTTTATGTTTCGCGATGATGCCGTGTTGCCCGCCGGCCTTGCTTGCGAGATCGGCTGCCAGGGAGATGATTGGCGACCTCCTCTATATATAGAAAGGTTGGCGCAGAGCCCTGGCGTGATTGATTGTATTTGCCATCGGGGCGAGGTGCATTCGTGCATTCGCACCTATAAATTGCCTGCTGCGTTTTTACCCGTTTTCAGTAGGGTGACTTCTTGAGTTTGACCCACTAGAATGCATGCCCTTGATTCTGGGGTCGGAAACGGCCGGCTAACGTCTGTGCAACGAGGAATATCCATGCAAGTTTCTGTTGAAAATACTACTGCTCTTGAGCGCCGCATGAGCGTCACCGTGCCGGCTGAGCGCATCGAGAGCCAGGTCAACAAGCGTCTGCAGCAGACCGCCCAAAAGGCCAAGATTGCTGGCTTCCGTCCAGGCAAAGTGCCAATGAGCGAAATCAAGCGCCGTTTCGGTGCTGACGCTCGCCAGGAAGCTGTAGGCGACGTGATCCAGTCTTCCTTCTACGAAGCTGTGGTTGAGCAGAAGCTGAACCCGGCGGGTTCGCCTTCGATCGAACCAAAATCCCTGGAAGCGGGCAAGGACCTGGAATACGTAGCCGTATTCGAAGTGTTCCCTGAGTTCACCGTTGCCGGTTTCGAAGGTATCGCCGTAGAGCGCCTGAGCGCTGACGTGGCTGACGCCGATCTGGACAAGATGCTGGACATCCTGCGCAAGCAGAACACCCGTTTCGAAGTGGCTGATCGCGCCGCTCAAAACGAAGACCAGCTGAACATCGATTTCGTTGGCAAGGTCGACGGTGAAGTGTTCGCTGGCGGTTCCGCCAAGGGCACCCAGCTGGTCCTGGGTTCCGGCCGCATGATCCCTGGCTTCGAAGACGGCCTGGTTGGCGCTAAAGCCGGCGAAGAGCGCGTTCTGAACCTGACCTTCCCTGAGGACTATCAGAACCTGGACCTGGCTGGCAAAACCGCCGAGTTCACCGTGACCGTCAACACCGTTTCCGAGCCAAAACTGCCAGAGCTGAACGAAGAGTTCTTCGCTCAATTCGGCATCAAGGAAACCGGTCTGGAAGGCTTCCGCACCGAAGTTCGCAAGAACATGGAGCGCGAACTGCGCCAGGCGATCAAATCCAAGGTCAAGAATCAGGTCATGGACGGTCTGCTGGCCACCAACCCGATCGAAGTGCCAAAGGCCCTGCTGTCCAACGAAGTCGACCGTCTGCGCGTGCAGGCTGTTCAACAGTTCGGCGGCAACATCAAGCCTGACCAACTGCCGGCCGAGCTGTTCGAAGAGCAAGCCAAGCGCCGTGTTGTCCTGGGCCTGATCGTGGCTGAAGTGGTCAAGCAATTCGACCTGAAGCCTGACGAAGCCCGCGTTCGCGAGATGATCCAGGAAATGGCTTCGGCTTATCAGGAGCCTGAGCAAGTTGTGTCCTGGTACTACAAGAACGACCAGCAACTGAACGAAGTTCGTTCGGTTGTGCTGGAAGAGCAAGTTGTGGATACTGTTCTGCAGAAAGCTAGCGTGACCGACAAATCGGTCTCTTACGAAGAAGCGGTCAAGCCGGTAGAAGCTCCACAAGCCGACTGATCATTTTTGCGCTAAGAAGCACACACATAAGCCAGCTCTCGAGCTGGCTTATGCGTATTCAAGACATAACTATTTGGGAGTGACTGCAGAGCATGTTCCGTAATTCGTATATTCAGCAGAACTCTGATATCCAGGCCGCAGGCGGCCTGGTCCCGATGGTTGTCGAGCAGTCCGCTCGTGGCGAGCGCGCCTACGACATCTACTCGCGTCTTCTCAAGGAGCGAGTGATCTTCCTGGTGGGTCCGGTAGAGGACTACATGGCCAACCTGATCTGTGCGCAACTGCTGTTCCTTGAAGCGGAAAACCCGGACAAGGACATCCATCTCTATATCAATTCCCCGGGCGGTTCGGTGACGGCGGGTATGTCGATCTACGACACCATGCAGTTCATCAAACCCAACGTGTCGACCACCTGTATCGGTCAGGCGTGCAGCATGGGCGCGTTCCTGCTGACGGCCGGTGCCAAAGGCAAGCGTTACTGCCTGCCGAACTCGCGTGTGATGATTCACCAGCCACTGGGCGGTTTCCAGGGCCAGGCATCGGATATCGAAATCCATGCCAAGGAAATCCTCTTCATCCGCGAGCGTCTGAACACGCTGATGGCCAAGCACAGCGGGCGTACTCTGGAAGAAATCGAGCGCGACACCAACCGCGACAACTTCATGAGTGCAGAAGCTGCGAAGGAATACGGTTTGATCGATGAAGTGATCAACCAGCGCCCCGCGTAAAATAAGCAGCTCAAAATAGGGGTGGTCGGCGGGTCCGATCACCAGCGGGCTTGAAAAAGCCCGCAATAGCCTTCATCTTGTGTTGCAAGCCTATCGGATTTGGATCGAACGAATGACTGACACCCGCAACGGCGAGGACAACGGCAAGCTGCTCTATTGCTCCTTCTGTGGCAAAAGCCAGCATGAAGTGCGCAAATTGATTGCCGGCCCCTCGGTCTTTATCTGCGACGAGTGCGTCGACCTGTGCAATGACATCATCCGTGAGGAGGTGCAGGAAGCCCAGGCCGAGAGCAGCGCGCATAAATTGCCTTCGCCTAAAGAAATCAGCGGCATCCTTGATCAGTATGTGATTGGTCAGGAGCGTGCGAAAAAGGTTCTGGCCGTAGCGGTGTACAACCACTACAAGCGTCTTAACCAGCGTGACAAGAAGAGCGACGACGTCGAGCTCGGCAAGAGCAACATTTTGCTGATCGGCCCGACAGGCTCGGGTAAAACCCTGCTTGCCGAAACACTGGCCCGCTTGCTGAACGTTCCGTTCACCATTGCCGACGCAACCACCCTCACCGAGGCGGGTTACGTGGGTGAAGATGTCGAGAACATCATTCAGAAGCTGTTGCAGAAGTGCGATTACGACGTGGAAAAAGCCCAGATGGGCATTGTCTACATCGATGAGATCGACAAGATCTCGCGCAAATCCGACAACCCGTCGATCACCCGGGACGTTTCCGGTGAAGGCGTGCAGCAGGCCCTGCTCAAGTTGATCGAAGGCACGGTCGCTTCCGTTCCACCTCAAGGTGGTCGCAAGCATCCGCAGCAGGAATTCCTTCAGGTCGACACCCGTAACATTCTGTTCATCTGCGGTGGTGCGTTCTCTGGTCTGGAAAAGGTTATTCAAAACCGTTCCACCAAAGGCGGCATCGGTTTCGGTGCAGAAGTGCGCAGCAAGGAAGAAGGCAAGAAAGTCGGTGAGTCCCTGCGTGAAGTCGAGCCTGACGATCTGGTCAAGTTCGGTCTGATCCCGGAATTCGTCGGTCGTCTGCCGGTCCTGGCCACGCTGGACGAGCTTGATGAGGCTGCGTTGATGCAGATCCTCACCGAGCCGAAAAACGCACTGACCAAGCAATACGCCAAGTTGTTCGAGATGGAAGGCGTAGACCTGGAATTCCGTGCCGATGCACTGAAATCGGTCGCAAAACGTGCCCTGGAACGCAAGACCGGTGCCCGTGGCCTGCGTTCGATTCTCGAAGGTGTACTGCTCGACACCATGTATGAAATCCCCTCGCAGTCCGAGGTGAGTAAAGTGGTGATCGACGAAAGCGTTATAGAAGGCAAGTCCAAGCCGCTGTATATCTATGAAAACAGTGAGCCTGCTGCCAAGGCCGCGCCAGACGCCTAAGCGTCACGCAGCCGGTACAAAGAAGGGGCCTTCGGGCCCCTTTGCTTTTTGCACTTTTTAACACTGTCTTTGTGCTTGTTTTTTTTCAAGGCAGCCCCCATCTTGGTTTCAAGCTTACATCCATCTGTTTCCGGCCTTATGGCCGCCGTAGAGGCGAAATCATGAAGACAACCATCGAATTGCCTCTCCTGCCATTGCGTGATGTCGTGGTTTATCCGCACATGGTTATCCCGCTGTTCGTGGGGCGCGAGAAATCCATCGAAGCCCTCGAGGCAGCGATGACGGGCGACAAGCAGATCCTTCTGCTGGCCCAGAGAAACCCTGCTGACGACGATCCCGGCGAAGACGCACTTTATCGCGTAGGTACGATTGCGACCGTTCTGCAGCTGCTCAAGCTGCCTGACGGCACGGTCAAGGTTCTGGTCGAAGGCGAGCAGCGTGGCGCCGTGGAGCGCTTCAGCGAAGTGGACGGCCACTGCCGCGCCGAAGTGTCGTTGATCGACGAGGTCGATGCGCCTGAGCGCGAGTCGGAAGTGTTCGTGCGCAGCCTGCTGTCGCAGTTCGAACAATATGTGCAGTTGGGCAAGAAAGTCCCGGCTGAAGTCCTGTCGTCGCTCAACAGCATCGATGAGCCAGGCCGCCTGGTCGACACCATGGCCGCGCACATGGCGCTGAAGATCGAGCAGAAGCAGGAAATTCTCGAAATCATCGATTTGTCGGCCCGTGTGGAGCACGTGCTGGCCTTGCTGGATGCCGAGATCGACCTGCTGCAGGTCGAAAAACGCATCCGCGGTCGTGTCAAAAAGCAAATGGAGCGCAGTCAGCGCGAGTACTACCTGAATGAGCAGATGAAGGCCATTCAGAAAGAGCTCGGTGACAGCGACGAAGGGCACAACGAAGTCGAAGAGCTGAAAAAGCGCATCGATGCCGCCGGCCTGCCGAAAGACGCGCTGGCCAAGGCGACGGCCGAGCTGAACAAGCTCAAGCAGATGTCGCCGATGTCCGCCGAAGCGACTGTGGTGCGTTCCTACATCGACTGGCTGGTCCAGGTGCCGTGGAAGGCCCAGAGTAAAGTGCGCCTTGACCTGGCTCGCGCAGAAGACATTCTCGACGCCGATCACTACGGCCTCGAAGAGGTCAAGGAACGCATTCTCGAATACCTCGCCGTGCAGAAGCGCGTGAAGAAGATTCGTGGTCCGGTGTTGTGCCTGGTAGGTCCTCCCGGGGTGGGTAAAACCTCGCTGGCGGAGTCCATTGCCCACGCCACCAACCGTAAATTCGTGCGCATGGCCCTCGGCGGCGTGCGCGATGAAGCGGAAATTCGTGGTCATCGCCGTACTTACATCGGTTCGATGCCTGGAAGATTGATTCAAAAGATGACAAAGGTGGGTGTGCGCAACCCGCTGTTCCTGCTCGATGAAATCGACAAGATGGGCAGCGACATGCGTGGCGATCCGGCGTCGGCGTTGCTGGAAGTGCTCGATCCGGAGCAGAACCACAACTTCAACGATCACTATCTGGAAGTCGATTACGACCTGTCCGATGTGATGTTCCTGTGCACCTCCAACTCCATGAACATTCCACCGGCGCTGCTGGACCGGATGGAAGTGATTCGTCTGCCGGGTTACACCGAAGACGAGAAGATCAACATCGCCGTCAAGTACCTCTCGCCCAAGCAGATCACGGCCAACGGCCTGAAGAAAGGCGAGCTGGAATTCGACGCCGAAGCGATCCGCGACATCATCCGCTACTACACCCGCGAAGCCGGTGTACGGGGCCTGGAGCGCCAGATTGCCAAGGTCTGCCGCAAGGCGGTCAAAGAGCATGCGCTGGAAAAACGCTTCTCTGTGAAGGTCACTGCGGATGATCTGGAACACTTCCTGGGCGTGCGTAAATTCCGCTACGGCCTGGCAGAGCAACAGGACCAGATCGGTCAGGTGACCGGCCTGGCGTGGACTCAGGTGGGGGGTGAGTTGCTGACCATCGAAGCCGCTGTCGTCCCGGGTAAAGGCCAGCTGATCAAGACCGGTTCCCTGGGTGACGTGATGGTCGAATCGATCACCGCAGCCCTGACCGTTGTGCGCAGCCGGGCCAAGAGCCTGGGCATTCCCCTGGACTTCCACGAGAAGCGCGACACGCACATCCACATGCCGGAAGGCGCGACCCCGAAAGACGGCCCTAGCGCCGGCGTGGGCATGTGCACGGCATTGGTCTCGGCACTGACCGGCATCCCCGTTCGTGCAGATGTTGCCATGACGGGTGAAATTACCCTGCGTGGCCAGGTATTGGCGATTGGCGGCTTGAAGGAAAAACTGCTGGCCGCGCATCGTGGCGGAATCAAGACCGTGATCATTCCTGAAGAGAATGTTCGCGATTTGAAGGAAATTCCGGACAATATCAAGCAAGATCTTCAGATTAAACCAGTTAAATGGATTGACGAGGTCCTGCAAATTGCGCTGCAATACGCCCCGGAGCCCTTACCGGATGTGGCTCCGGAGATAGTCGCGAAGGATGAGAAACGTGACGCAGATTCTAAGGAAAGAATTAGCACGCATTAGTACGTATTTGCCTGGGGGGCTTCCTTGACAGCTTTTTAGAGCCCTTGTTATAAAGCGGCTCTTAAGTGTCTGTAGGCCATTCAGCACTCGTTTTTGCTTTCACCAAAAAAACTTAGAATCATACTCAAATAGATATAAGGGGACTTAGAGTGAACAAGTCGGAACTGATTGATGCTATCGCTGCATCCGCTGATATCCCGAAAGCTGCTGCTGGCCGTGCGCTGGACGCTGTAATCGAATCCGTCACTGGCGCTCTCAAGGCTGGCGACTCCGTGGTTCTGGTTGGTTTCGGTACCTTCTCCGTAACTGATCGTCCAGCTCGCATCGGTCGTAACCCACAGACCGGTAAGACGCTGGAAATCGCAGCTGCCAAAAAACCAGGTTTCAAAGCCGGTAAAGCACTGAAAGAAGCTGTCAACTAAGTTCCATTCAGGTTTTTGCCTATCCGGGTCGGGGTCAAGCCTGACCTGGCAGCGGAGCGGTAGTCCAGTCGGCAGTTCGCCGGTCCGAGACGCCGAGGCTTGTCAAGACGAGTCATCGGTCCGCTCCGCCAGTTACGAGAAGGCGCATCCTCGGATGCGCCTTTCTTCTATCCGGATTCTACCCACGCTCCACGGTTGCCTAATTTTGAAGTTCAACCGTTTATGGGGGACGCATGCTGCAAAATATCAGGGACAATTCACAAGGCTGGATTGCCAAGACCATTATCGGGGTCATCGTTGCACTGATGGCCTTGACCGGTTTCGACGCCATTTTCCAGGCCACGACGAGCAAGAACGAAGCGGCGAAGGTCAATGGTGAAGAAATCAGCCAGAACGAGCTGAGCCAGGCGGTCGATATGCAACGCCGTCAACTCATGCAACAGCTGGGCAAGGATTTCGACGCCTCTTTGCTCGACGAAAAAATGCTGCGCGAATCGGCCCTCAAAGGCCTGATCGACCGCAAACTGCTGCTGCAAGGCGCAGAAAACTCCAAATTCGCTTTCTCCGAAGCGGCGCTGGACCAGGTCATCCTGCAAACACCTGAATTCCAGGTGGATGGCAAGTTCAGCGCTGAGCGTTTCGACCAGGTGATTCGTCAGCTCGGCTACAGCCGCATGCAGTTCCGCCAGATGCTGGCTCAGGAAATGCTGATCGGGCAACTGCGCGCCGGTGTGGCGGGTAGCGGTTTCGTCACCGATGCCCAGGTCCTGGCCTTCGCCCGTCTGGAAAAACAGACCCGCGATTTCGCTTCCCTGAACATCAAGGTCGACCCGTCGACCGTGAAGCTGACCGACGAAGAGGTCAAGGCCTACTACGACGAGCACGCCAAGGAATTCATGACGCCGGATCAGGTGGTCATCGATTACCTGGAGTTGAAGAAGGCTTCCTTCTTTGATCAGGTCAGCGTCAAGGACGAAGACCTGCAAGCGGCGTATCAGAAAGAAACCGCGAACCTGTCCGAGCAACGCCGGGCTGCGCACATTCTGGTCGAAGTGAACGACAAGACCACCGAAGCGCAGGCCAAGGCCAAGATCGAAGAGATCAAGGCCCGCCTGGACAAGGGTGAGCAGTTCGACGCCCTGGCCAAGGAATTCTCCCAGGACCCGGGTTCGGCGAACAACGGCGGCGACCTGGGCTACGCAGGTCCTGGCGTCTATGACCCGGCGTTCGAGAAAGCCCTGTATGCGTTGGCCCAGGACCAGGTTTCCGAGCCGGTTCGCACCGACTTCGGTTTCCACCTGATCAAGCTGTTGGGCGTGGAAGCGCCTGAAGTGCCGACGTTGGCCAGCCTGAAAGACAAGCTGACCCGCGAATTGAAGGCCCAGCAGGTCGAGCAGCGTTTCGTCGAAGCGACCAAGCAACTGGAAGACGCCGCGTTCGAAGCCTCCGATCTGGTCCAGCCTGCGCAGGACTTGAAGCTGACCGTTCATACTTCCGCGCCATTCGGCCGTGAAGGTGGCGAAGGCATTGCGGCCAACCGTGCCGTGATCACCGCAGCGTTCAGCCCGGAAGTACTGGATGAGAGTGCCAACAGCACCGCCATCGAGCTCGACCCCGACACCGTGATCGTGTTGCGTGCCAAGGAACACCTCAAGCCTGAACAACTGCCACTGGAAAAGGTGGAAGGTCCGATCCGCATGCAATTGGCCAAGGAGCATGCCATTGCTGCCGCCAAGACCCGTGCTGACGAGCTGATTGCCAGCCTGCGTGATGGCAAGACCCCTCTGGACAAGCCGATCGACGGTCAGAGCTGGAAGGTTACCGAAGCTGCGACCCGCGCTCAGGAAGGCGTTGACCCGGCTGTGCTGCAGGCGCTGTTCCGCATGCCCAAGCCTGCCGCCAAGGACAAGCCGACTTTCAGCAGCGTCACCTTGCCTGATGGCAGCCTGATGATCGTGCGTCTGAACGGTGTGAACGAGGCCGCAACGCCGACCGAAGAAGAGAAGGCTCAATACCGTCGCTTCCTCGCTTCGCGCGTTGGCCAGCAAGACTTCGCGGCTTACCGCAAGCAGCTGGAAAGCCAGGCCGAGATCAAGCGTTTCTGATCTCAGTCCGCGTGATATGAAGACCCCGGCCGTTAGGCCGGGGTTTTTTTTCGCCTGTATTGCACGAGGCGGGGTAATTTTCTCCCGACCATCGGGTCAACACCCCTGTAACTGTTTTAAGACACAATCGGTACGCCGCTAAGCATCGATCTGTTGCACAATACGCCCCGAACCGTTTCTCTCAGGATGTTCAATGTTTAAATCAATTCCCATGCGGGTTGTCGGGCTGGCCTTGGTGCTGGCTGCTGCTGCCGGTTGTTCGTCGAAGAAAGCCGCCATCTACGAGCATGAGAACTTCGATGATTCCGGAACCTTTTCCCGCAACTATCCGGTGACCGATTCGGCCTCCTGTGAAGCGGCTCGTCGAGCCTTGCTGAGCCAGGGCTATATCATCACCAGCAGTGATCCGAAGCTGGTCAGTGGACACAAGAGCTTCCAGCAGACCGGCGAAAACCACATGGAAATCAGTTTCAGCGTGGTCTGCACCGAAGACGGCACGACGGAGCACCATGCCACCGTGTTCGCCAACGCCCTGCAGGACAAGTACGCGCTGAAGAAAACCAACAACTCGGCCAGCCTCGGTGTCGGCGTGCTGGGCTCGGTGTCGATGCCGATCGGCTCGTCGGACGATTCGATGGTCAAGGTCGCGAGCGAAACCGTCACCTCGGCCAAGTTCTACGAGCGTTTCTTCGCCCTGGTCGAGCTGTTCCTGCCCAAGGAAGTGAAAGCCGCGGCGCACATCCCCGACAAGCCGAAAACCGACCTGGGCGTGCCCGAGCCGAAGCCGGCACCGGCACCGGCGCCAGCGCCGTTGGCACCGGAATCTGCGCCAGAGCCTGCCCCGGCGCCAGAAGCCGCCAAGGCCCCTGAAGTCGCTCCAGCCGCTTCCGAGCCGGTTGCGCCGCCGCCTGAGGCCGCACCGATTTCCTCGTCCCCAAACGCTGAGCCAACGCCTTCCACGGAAAGCATCACGCCACCCGCCAACCCGAGCGACATGGCACCACCTGCGGAGCCGATCCAGGCCATGCCCGTCACTGGCCAGTGATTGCGCCACGGGGCCAGGCGACTTCGCGCCGGCCCCGTTACCGCTACAAAGATTGACCCGCGTCAAACAGACCGTCGTCCTGCGGCCTGCAGCAAAAAAATCCTGTGATAAATTCCCTCCCGCCTGCTACGTTTTATCTGTAAGCGACGAACTGTCGTGTCCGCGTCATTTTTCTTTCACGCGGGCACTTTAGGCTCAAGGCGCTGGTCATTTATTCAGACGTTTTTTCATGAGCTGTGGGGGATTCGAAAATGGACGATTATCAAGAAGAACTGCTCGAGTATCAGGCGTTTGAACTGGACCCACTGGAACCCGCCGAAGACGCGACCGAGCTTTAACGTTCAGCTTAAAGCTTGCTGCTGATGGCTGTCTCTCTGCGACTACGGCGAAACTCGCCGGGCGTCTGGGCGGTCCAGCGCTTGAAGGCGCGTTGAAAGGCTTCGGCTGAGGCAAAGCCCAGCAGATAGGCGATTTCGCCGAACGCCAGTTCGGTATCGCGGATGTAGGTCATGGCCAGGTCGCGACGGGTGTCGTTGAGGATCGCACGAAACTGCGTGCCTTCTTCGGCGAGCTTGCGGCGCAAGGTCCAGACCGGCAGCTTCAGGCGTGCCGCCACTTCTTCCAGGTCGGGTTCCCGGCCACCATTGAGCAACGGCCCCAGCAATTGAGTGATGCGTTCACCCAGGCTGCGGGTGCGTGTCAGCTGCTCCAGCTCTCGCTCACACAACTTCAACAAGTGGCGCCAGGTGCTCGGGCAATGCTCGGGGTTGCGCTGGGCAAGGCTGGCCAGGCTCAGGCGCAGTTGATTGTGCTCGGCGCCAAACTGGATCGGGCAGTCGCCCAGCACCTCGTAGGCCGCGCGGTAACCGGGATCCTCGAACTCGATGTCGATGCGTTCGGCGCGCAGCGGGGCAGGGCTGACGCTGGACAATTGCTGCAACCAGCCACAGATGATCGAATCCACCACGAAGCGGTTGTAGCTGTTGTAGGGGCTGATGGAATAGAAGCGCAACCAGGCACCCTGGGCATCTTCGTGAAAGCTCGATTGACCGCGATAGTTGGAGCCATACAAGGCTTCGAATCGAATCAGGCAGCGCGCCGCCTCGCGCACCGTCGGCGCCTGGGCGGCAGTCACGCCGGCAAGGCCGGCCTGGCTCAGGCGACTGAGCAGGCCCATCTGCAAGCCGAGCGCCGGGTTGCCGGTCAACTGGATGGCCGCGTGGCCCAGGCGCATGTAGCGCGGGATCGAGAGACGGGCACCGGCTTCACTCAACCGGGCCGCATCCAGGCCGTATTGCTCGAGCAGTGGTTGCGGGTCTGTGCCGTGGCTGCGCACGGCGTCGGCCAGGCTGTGAACAAAACCCACCGACAGATCACCCAGGCGCATGGGGGTGGGTTTCATGGCCTACAGCCAAAGATTCAGCAGACGCGCACCGCGGGCCTTGCCGTCGGCGAAATGCCGGCCGTTGCTGCTGAGAAAACTCTGCCCGGCGCTGCCCTGATCCCAGAACTGTCCACGCAGGAATACATTGATGCCGGCGATGGCCTGGCTGGCGGGTGCTTGAGTGCTCAGGTTCAGGCGCTGCCAGGCCTGGCCTTCACTGACTTCCCCGGCCTTGAGGCTGACGGAGGCGGGTGTCGATGAGTCCTTGTAGCCACGCCACGGCTGGTCCCAGGTACCGCGACCGGAGACAAACGCCGGGACAGCAACCAGCTGTACCTGTTGAGTATCGAGTTTGCGGTAGTTGTCCGGGTACCAGCTGTCGCTGCCGATCAGCACGCCCAGGCGCCCGGCCGGGGTGTCGACGACATTGAGCCTGTGTTCGCCGTTGGCCTTGATCGCCTCCTGCTGTTCGAACACCGGATACATCTGGCGCTGGGGTTGGCCGATGGGCAGGCCATCGCGGCCGAACACCACGCTGCTGTTGAACAACGCGCCACGGCCGATTTTCAACGTGCCGTCGACGACACTGGGTTCGGGCAGCACGATGGAGCCGGCCACCAGGGTGACGTCAAACTCCTTGGCCAGTCCGCCGAACAACGCCTGGTAATCCTTGGCCATGCCTTTGGCTTTCATGCGCAGGTGCGCGTCGTCGATACGGCTCTCGCCCTCGGCGCCAATCAGCGCGCGGACGAACTTCAGCGGGTTGCTCACGGCCAGCCAGTTCATGGCTTCCTTGAACGTGCCGGCCTGGTACAACTCGTCCTTTTCGCCGCTGACCATCAGCCAGGTGCCGACATGTTCGGGCAATACGACGATGGTTTTTTCATTCAACAGCCCCTGGTCCCGGGCCTTCTGCAAGTAGGCGGCGAGTTTGCGGTGCAAGCGTTCGGGGCTTTGGTAGTCGGTGGGAAACAGTTCGGGCTGGATGCCCAGCAAATTGCCGCGGTCAGCGGGCGTGCCCTGGTCGACGGCGACATCGATCCGCAGATCCGAGAGGTACAGCCCCGTCGGGCGATCCGCGGCCCACATTGCGTAGGTCGTAAGGGCGGCGACAAGCGCCATGGAGAACGTCAGGTACAAAAGTTTGCGCATGGGGGAACAGTCAATAGCCCTCTACAGGCTTGTCATCGATTTGCGTCAAGGATAAAGCGAATCAGGCGGTGGGTGGGGAAAATTGACAGCGCCTCGCGTTATTGGCCGCGTCGCAGGTGTTTTGGTCTTCTGGTTGTTGGCGATAATGCACGCCACTACCTCTGTCAGTGTTTCTGTCAGCTGTGCTTCGCTGGTCTCGAGGGTATACCACTGCGACTGGCCAAACAGCATGGCAATGACAGCACTGGTGGTCGGGCAGATGTCTGCACAGGCCGCGCCTTTCTCGCCGTAGCTGTCAGTGTTGATGGCGTTCAAGAGAGCGGCGTAGCGGTTTTTCAGCTGGATCACCTGCTTCTTCTGTTCTTCGTTCAGGTTGGTGAACTCACGGGTGACCAGCGTCAGTCTGTATTTTTCATTACAGTTGAAAGCGACGAAAGCCTGGATGAATAGCCACAGACGTGCACGAGCGTTGCGTGCGCCTTTCATTCGCCGCAGCGTGTCCAGCAGCAGGTCCGACAAGGCCGACTCGATGAGTTCGAACAACAAGGCCTGCTTGTTTTCGATGTGGTGGTAGAGCGACCCGGCATGCAACCCCAGGTAGCTCGCCAGGTCGCGCAAGCCGATGGCCTGATAGCCGTGGGTGGCGAAGAGTTCGAGTGCCGCGTCCAGCAGTCGATCGCGGGCGCTGTGTATTGGATTGGCTGATGCGCTGGTGGTTGGCATGGATGTCCCGTCAACTGGAAAAATTATCCCGCGTGGCGATAGCCTGTTGCGCGAGCATGGTGCGCCGTGCGCATCAGCAGCAGCACCGCACAAATTACCGGAAGGTTCACCAGCAGCAATGCATAGCGCAATGACTCCTGGCCAAACAGCGGTAGCAACATGTCGCTGCACAAGCCGGTCAACAAGGGGCCGACGCCAATACCGAGCAGCGTGCTGACGATGGTTTGCAGCGCCATGGCGGTACCGCGCCTACCCGCTGGCACCAGTTGCGTGACGAGGTTGTAGGAGGGCGCGACCCACCACACCGCAAAGAAGGAATACAGCGCACACCAGAGCATGGCGTCTGGGATCGGCACGTCGCCCAGATGCACCAGCACGGAGTCGGACCACAGTAGATAGGGGACCAGGGCGCAGGTGGCCGCGAGGTGGCCCACTACGGGAATGGACACCTGCCAATGGGGATCGCGACGGCACAGGCGGTCGCTCAACCAGCCACTGAACAGACCACCGATCCCGGCCGAGGTCCCGCAGATCACCCCCGCCAGCAAGCCGGCGTGTTGCAGTGACAAGCCGTGGGAGCGCACCAGGAAACTGGTGTTCCACATGGCAATGGCATAGGAGCTGAGCGTGGTCAGGCCGCCCGCGAGAATCAGGCAGCGGTAGGCCGGCAATGCCCAGAGCTTGCGGGCTTCGGCGCCCATGCCAAGCAGCGCGGGCGCTGTGTGGGTGTGTGGCGTGAGGTCCCAGCGGCCACGCTGCGGCTCGCGCACGAAAAACGCCAGGAGGGTGCAAAACACCAGGGCCGGCATGCCCAGGGCAATGAACGCCGTGCGCCAGCCATAGTGCTCGACCACCCAGGCACCGATACTCAAACCGATGATCGAGGAAAAGGTCGGCGCCGCGGTAAAACAACTGATGGCGAAGGAGCGACGATGGGCCGGATACAGGTCGGCGATCAACGAAAGCGAGGCCGAAGTGGTCGGCGATTCGCTGATGGCCACCAGCATTCGCGCAACGGCCAGCGCCAGGAAGCTGCCCGCCAGCCCGCACGCCATGGTAGCCACGGCCCAGAGCAGGCAGGACATGGCCAGCAGGCGGATACGCGGCATGCGGTCCACCAGCCGCCCGGCCGGCAGGCCCATGAGTGCATAGACGGCCGCGAACGCCAAGCCAGAGATCAAGCCGATGGCCGTGTCGCTGACGCCGAATTCGGCCTTGATCGGTTCGACCATGACCGCGAGTATCTGGCGCCCGACAAAGTTGTCGGCAAACACCATGGCCAGCAGCAACAGCAGGCCATGGCTGCCCCAGCCGACCGTGGCGGCCGGCAGCGTACTTGCGCGAGCGGTCATCGCGGCGCCCACAGGTCAGGCAGGCCCGGGTCGCTCACGTGAATCAGGCGCTTGAGCAACACCTTCAAGGCTTGGGCATCGGCGGCGCCGAGCTTGGCCGACAGGTCTTCTTCCACGGCCTTGGCCAGCGCCAGCTGATGCAACGAAACTTCGCGGCCCTGGGCGGTGAGGACAAAACGCGGCGCTTGTGCCGGCCCTTCGAAGGCCACCAGGCGCTGGCGCTCGAGAAAACGCATGCTGGCCAGCGTCACTTCGCGGCCGGTGTAGGTGACGAAGGTGTTGATCTCCTCCAGCGTCATGTTGTCGCGGATACACAGGATCGACAGGACGAAGAACGTCTGTTCGTCCAGCTGCTGGCTGTTCAGCAGTTGGCGCAGGGCATTGAGCGCCTGGTAATGGCCGCGCCCCAGCAGGTAGCCGAGCAAGTCCTCTGTGTAGCTGCACTCGGGCGGTGGCGGCGTGGTCGCCAGGCGCAGTTCGCTGCGGGGCTTGCGCGTGGCCAGGGCATATTGGCCGCTCTGGAACGCCAGCGGCGCGCGGTCGCTGTGATCGAAGGCGAGTACTTCGCCGACGAAAATCACATGGTCGCCACCTTCGTACTGGAACGCGGTGCGGCACTGGAAGCGCGCCGTACAATCCTGCAGCAACGGTGCCTCGCTGATGCCATTGTCAAGTTGGATCTCGGCGAACTTGTCCTCGCCCTGGGTGGCGAATCGTCCCGACAGGGTCTCCTGCTCCGTGGACAGCACGTGCACGTTCCAGTGCTTGCCGCTGCTGAAGATCGGCAGGCTGCGCGCTTGCTTGGACAGGCTCCAGAGCACCAGCGGCGGGTTGAGCGACACCGAGTTGAAACTGTTGGCGGTGATGCCCACGGGCGAGCCGTCTTCGGTCTGGGTGGTGATGATCGTGACCCCGGTGGTGAACGTGCCGAGCGCGGCGCGAAATGCCTGGGGATCGAAGCTGATATTTTGCATTGCCATGACTGGCCTCATGGGGTGGAGGTTTTCGTATGGCCAGTATTGGACGTTTGCAGGCCTTGAACATCGTCTCAACGGACTAACGCTAATGCACCGCCTCGTCCGATTGGACGAGGCGGCGCAGGCGTGTGCGAGGCTAGGGTGGCGCCAGGCGCATCGGGCGCTCACCGGCCATCGAGCCAACCTGCAAGGGGATAACAATGAGTTCAGCCACGTCTTCGGACGACCTTTCCAGCCTGCTTGCGCGCCAGAAAGAAGCCTTTGCCGGCGCCGGCAGTGTCAGCGTCGACACCCGCCGCCAGCGCCTGCAGCAAGTGATCGACCTGCTGGTCGACAACCACGGGGCATTGACCACGGCGATCGACCAGGACTTTGGCGGACGGCCCGCCGGCTTTTCCCTGATGAATGACGTGCTGGGTTCACTGGCTTCGCTCAAATATGCCCGCGATCATCTGCAAGGGTGGATGCAGGACGAGCCGCGGGAAATGTTTGCCCCCTATGACCAGCTCGGCGCCAGGGCCTGGGTCATGCACCAACCCAAAGGCACGGTGGGCATCCTCGGCACCTGGAACGCCCCGCTGTACACCTTGTTCAGTCCTCTGGCCTCGGCGCTGGCAGCGGGCAACCGGGCCATCCTCAAACCGTCGGAAGTGGTGCCGCGCACCGCTGAACTGGTGGCGCGCCTGTGCGCCGAACACCTCGACCCGCTGGTGGTGACCGTGGTCAATGGCGGCCCGGAGTTGGGCGAGGCGTTCAGCAGCCAGCCTTTTGATCATCTGGTGTTTACCGGCAGCACGGCGATTGGCCGGCGGGTAATGGGCAATGCCGCGAAAAACCTGGTGCCGGTGACCCTGGAGCTGGGTGGCAAGTCGCCGGTGATCGTCTCGTCCAGCGCCGACCTGAACAAGGCCGCCTTCAGCATCGCCGCAGGCAAGGCCGGTAATGGCGGACAGATCTGTATCACCCCGGACCTGGTGTTTGTGCCCAAGGCCCGCCTCGAGTCTTTCCTCGATGCATTGCGCGGCGCTTATCGCGATCTCATCCCGACGGTAGCCGGCAACCCGGATGTGGTGGCAGTGGTCAACCAGCGCCATCTGGAGCGGGTCGAGGGCCTGGTCGAGGATGCGCAATCGCGCGGTGCGCGCATCGAGTGCCTGCCCGAACCCCTCGCGGTGGATCCCCAGGATCGGCGTCGTCCGCTGCGGGTGGTGGTGGATCCGGCCCAGGACAGCCTGATCATGCACGAGGAAATCTTTGGCCCGGCCATGGTCGTGCTGGGTTATGACGAGCTCGATCAGGTCATCGCACAAATCAACGCAGGGCCACGTCCGTTGGCGCTGTACTACTTCGGCGAGGATGCACAGGAGCAACGTCATGTGCTCGAGCACACCCTGTCCGGCGGGGTCACGATCAACGATGTGATGATGCATGCCGCCCTGCACGATGCGCCGTTCGGTGGTATCGGTGCCTCGGGCATGGGCCATTACCATGGCCGCGAAGGCTTTCTCGAATTCAGTCACCTGCGCACGGTGTTCAAGGCCTCGGCCCACGACCCGCGCCGGGAATGGGGCCTGTTGCCGCCCTATGGCGAGCACTTTCTGGCGGCGATGCTGGCCGGGGTCACTCGCGACTAATTCCAGGCTGGGGTACCTTGCGCCCCATCCGCTCCAGGGGACAGGCCATTGATCATGTTCAAGGCAATTACGATCGCCCAGCGCCTGTGGCTCTGGGCGCTGTTGGCCACCTTGTTGTTTGCCCTGGCGGTACTATTCGGCGCCTACGGTTTGCAGCAGGCGCGCGACAGCCTGCGGGCCATCAACGAGGACAACCTGGCGACCTTGTTGCTGTTTGGTGACATCGAACATCGCCTCGGTGAAAGTCGTCGCCAGGTTCTGCTGGCGATCCAGCAAGACCCGGAAGGCTCGCTGGTGGCGGCGTTTGACCGTCCGGTGGAAGCCACCCTGAGTGCCATCGAGAGTAACAATGTGGCACTGGCGAAGATTTGGGCGAGCTATCGCCAACGCTCATTGAGTGGCGAAGAGCAGCAGGCGGCTGATGCGTTCGACCAGCATTACCGGGCATGGCAGGACGAGTTGGGCATCCTTCTGGAATCCTTTCGCGTCGGCGATTTTCGCCTGCCGGACATTCTGTCCTTTCTGCGCATGGCCGAGCCCCGGGGCAATGCCGCCGTGGCTGAGCTGAGCAAGCTGCAGGCCTTGCAGAAGCTGCGCGCTGCGCAGGCCTACGAGGCGGCGCAGTACCGCTATCGTTCGACGTTGCTGGCTTACCTGGCACTGGCGGTGGTAGGCGGCCTGGTGGGCAGCCTCACCGCGTTTTCCACGCTGCGTCGGCTCAAGCGTGCCTTTGCCCAGGCCGGTGCCTGCGTGCGGGCCATCGCCAGTGGCGATCTGGTGCAACCAATCGAGATCAAGGGCGGCGACGAGTTCGCGCTGATGCTGCGCGACATTGCGCTGATGCGTGACGGCCTGCACGGGCTCATTTCACAGATGCGCGAGCTGGTGCAGCGGGTCAGTCACGAAGCGGCGCACATGGCTGAGTCGGCGGAGTCGGCTTCTACGGCCACCCAGCAACAGGCGGACGCGGTGCACGGGATTTCCCGGGCGGTGGAGGACCTCTCGGGGTCGATCAGCGAAGTGGAAAACCATGTCGGCGTGTCTCGCGACATCACCCAGCATTCGGCGCGGCGCTCGGGCAAGAGCGAGGAATTTATTCGCGACATGGCCCAGGAGATGAACCGCATCAGCGACGTGATCAGTGACACTGCCGTGCACATTCGCCAGCTGGAAGGGTTCTCCGGGGAGATCAGCCACGTGCTCAAGGTTATTCGCAGCATTGCCGAGCAAACCAACCTGCTGGCGTTGAACGCCGCCATCGAGGCCGCGCGGGCAGGGGAGGCGGGGCGCGGGTTTGCCGTGGTCGCCGACGAAGTTCGCCTGTTGGCCCAACGCACCGCCAGCTCGATTGGCGAAATCGATCTCACCGTGCAGCGCATCCAGGAAGGCACGCTGGCGGTGGTCGACGGCATGGGGCGGGTGGTCAGCCGGGTGCGTGACGGCGTCAACCTGGCCCATGAGGCCGGCGATTCGGTGGCGCAGATTCGCAGCGGCACCGATGATGTGATCCGCAGCGTGGACACCATCGCCACGGTGATCACCGAACAGGTGCGGGTCACTCGGGAAATGGTCGCCAGGGTCGAGAGCGTTTCCAGCGGCACCGGTGCGCTGTCGGCCAATGCCGGGCGCAGCGCGGTGGCCGCCGCGGACCTGGAGCAACTGGCGCGGGCACTGGATCAGTTGTCGGCACGATTCAATGTTGCATGAGCAGACACTGCATTCACTGTGGGAGCGAGCCTGCTCGCGAAGAGGCCAGCATAATCAACATCAATGTTGACTGATCCATCGCTTTCGCGAGCAGGCTCGATCCCACAGGGCGTAAGACCTGAACACTCTAATAACCCACAAACAGGGCGCGATCACTACAATGGATAACCACGAAAACGCACCACTCAACTCCGCCACTGGCTGGCCGCGCCGCAGCGTGCTCAAGGCCGGTGCCGTGGCGGTCGGCGTCGGCCTTCTTGGGCGGTTTGCCGACGCCCGCGCGGCGGGGCTTTCGGCCAGCGACTACCAGGCCATGGACGCCTGGGCGATGAGCCAGGCGATCCGCAGTGGCGAGCTGAGTGCCGAGGACCTGCTGGCGGCGACACTGGCCCGTTACAACGAGGTCAACCCCCGGGTCAATGCGGTGAACATGCTGCATGAAGCCTACGCACGCGCCATGCTTGCCCAGCGCCGCGCGGCCGGCACCTTAAACCAGGGCGCCCTGGCCGGCGTGCCACTGCTGATCAAGGACCTCAATACCTCGCTGCAAGGGACCGTCACCAGCAACGGAAGCCGGATGTTCAAGGACTCACCGCCCGCCACCCGCACCAGTACCCTGATCAGCCGGTATGAACAGGCCGGCGCGGTGCCGTTCGGCAAGACCACATGCCCCGAGTTCGGCCTGACCACCACCACCGAATCCCTGGCCTGGGGCCAGACCCATAACCCCTGGAACCTGGCCATGAGTGCGGGCGGCTCCTCCGGTGGCGCGGCGGCGGCGGTGGCAGCGGGGATCGTGCCCGTGGCCCACGCCACCGATGGCGGCGGCTCGATCCGCATTCCGGCTTCGTATTGCGGCCTGGTCGGGCTTAAGCCCAGTCGCTATCGCACCCCCAGCGGACCGCTGCATTTCGAAGGCTGGTTTGGCGCCAGCGTGGGTAACGTGGTCTCGCGCACGGTCCGCGATACCGCGCTGTTCCTCGATGTCGGGCAAGGCCATGAAGCGGGAAGTGCCTATTGGAGCCCACCCTTGGTACGACCTTATGTGCAAGAGCTGCAGCGCGAACCGGGCAAGTTGCGGGTAGCCGTGGTGCGCCAATCGCTGACCGGTGCGCCGCTGGAACCGGCGATTGCCGCCACCCTGGAACAGACCATCAAGCAACTGCTCGCCCTTGGGCACGAGATCGACGAGTTGACCCTCGGGGTCGATCCTCGCCAGTTGTTCGGCGCCCACGGCACGGTGATCGGGACGGCGGTGCGAACCCTGATCCACGACCGTGAACAGGTGCTCGGCCGCGCAGCCACGGCGCAGGATCTGGAGAAGATCACCCTGGTCAACCTGGAGCGTTCCAAGGGCACCAGCGGCGAGGACCTGTACCGCGCCCGCCAATCGTTCGAGAACATCGGCGCGACCATGGAGCAGCACTTCGAACGCTACGACGTGATCCTGTCGCCGGTCACCGGCAGCCTCACGCCCAAGCTCGGCCTGCTGTCCCTCGACCAGCCCTGGGACAGCTACGCCCACAATGCCATGGGCAGCGCCGGCTTCACCGTGCTGGCCAACGTCAGCGGCCAGCCGGCCATCTCGCTACCTTTGGGCCAGAGCGACAACGGCCTGCCGGTGGGCATGATGTTCACCGCGCGTTTAGGCGGCGAAGACGTACTGCTGCGCCTGGCCAGCCAGCTGGAGCAGGCGCATCCGTGGGCCGCCAGACGCGCCGCTCTTTAATCCCATACCTGTGGGGGCCTGCTCATGATGGCGGCGTGTCAGGCGATGGAGATGTTAGCTGTGCCGGCCTCATCGCTGGCAAGCCAGCTCCTACAGTGTGATTGGGTGTTGCCGGGATTGGGTTCCCTTGTAGGAGCCGGCTTGCCGGCGAAGGCGATATGTCAGCCGATTGAGATGCTGGATTTGCCGACCTCTTCGCTGGCAAGGCAGCTACAGGGTGAGCACATGGAATGACAGGGGGTGTGTACGACCAGGCCCCTAGTCCACTTTGACGATGAGCCCATCCCCCCGCAGCCCCGATCATGGGGCTGCACTCCGCCAGCGCACCCTGCGTGGTCGGCGGTTTCTTCCTGACCTCAGCTAATGGCATAACAACAATGACGGCTCAAGTTCAGTCTCAGACCCACTACGACGTGATCGTCGTTGGTTCGGGCGCAGGTGCGATGACTTCGGCGGTGTTCCTCGCCGACCAGGGAATGCGCGTGCTGGTGCTGGAGAAAAGCGACCAGTACGGCGGCACTTCGGCGATCTCCGGGGGCGGTATCTGGATCCCCAACAACCACTACTTCGCTCGCCAGCGCGGCAACGACAGCTACGCCACGGCGCTGACTTATCTCAAGGCCGCGGCAGGCGAACATGTCGATGAAACGCGCCTGCGTGCCTACCTCGACAATGCGCCGAAGATGATCGAACAGCTCACCCGTATCAGCCGGGTGCGCTACGCGGTGGCAGCGAAATACCCAGATTATTATCCGCACCTGCCGGGGGCGCTGCCCGGCGGGCGGACCCTCGACCCGGAGATGTTCGACACCAGCCTGTTGGGTGATGAACTGGCGAACCTGCGCAAGCCGTCACCTTCAACCCTGCTGATGGGGCGCATCGCCTGGACCGCGCGCGATGCGCACAAGGCCATGGCCCGCAGTTTTGGCTGGCGCCTTTTGATCATGAAACTGATGCTGCGCTACAAGCTGGACTTCAAATGGCGGCGCAAGAGCAAGATGGATCGCCGGGCATCCCTGGGCAGTTCGCTGGTGGCTTCGTTGCGCCGCTCGCTGATGGACCGCGACGTACCGCTGTGGCTTAACACCGATTTCTGCGGCCTGGTCACCGATAACGGTCGGGTCAGCGGCGTCACCGTGCGGCGTGACGGCGCCGAGTTGCAACTGCAGGCGCGCCTGGGGGTGATCCTGGCCTCCGGTGGCTTTGAGCAAAACCAGGGCCTGCGTGACCAGTACCTGCCCAAGCCGACCCGCAGGGCCTGGAGCGCGACGCCGCCGGGCAATAACACAGGCGCGGCCCTGGAAGCCGGCATCGCCCAGGGCGCGGCCACCGCGTTGATGGATTGGGCCTGGTGGGCACCGACCATTGCCGTGCCGGGAGAAGACAAACCCCGGGGGATCTTCGCCGAACGTGCGTTCCCCGGCGCCATCGTGGTCAACGGCCTGGGCCAACGCTTTGTCAACGAAGCGGCGCCGTACCTCGAATTCGTCGACGCCATGCACCAGGACAACCAGAAAACCGGCGGCAAGTCGGTGCCGGCCTGGGTGATCTTCGACGCGCATTTCCGCTTCAACTACGCCATGGGTCCGTTGATGCCGGGCCAGATCATGCCCGACAGCCGCCTGCGCAAAGAGTGGCTCAACAATCTGTACTGGAAGGCTGACACCCTGGTCGGCCTGGCCCGGCAGATCGGCATCGACAGCGCTGGCCTGGAGGCCACCGTCAACAAGGTCAACGGCTATGCCGAGAGCGGCGTGGACCTCGACTTCGCCCGTGGCGGCAACGTCTTCGACCGCTATTACGGCGACTGCAACATCAAGCCCAATCCTTGCCTGGCACCCTTGAAAAAAGGCCCGTACTACGCCATGCGCCTGGACGCCGGGGACATCGGCACCAAGGGCGGCCTGTTGACCAACGAACATGCCCAGGTGGTACGCGATGACGGTTCGACCATCGCTGGCCTGTACGCCATCGGCAACTGCTCGGCGTCGGTGATGGGCACCAGCTATCCGGGCGCCGGCGGCACCCTGGGACCGGCGATGACCTTCGGTTATGTCGCCGCCAACCACCTGGCCAGCCAGCGTTAGGAGGGGTTATGCCAATGTCCGATAACCTCCCCAGCACCGACGTGCTGCCACCCTTGCAAGTGGCCGATGGCAACAGTGTGACGTGGGACCAACAATGCGACGTGGTGATCGTCGGCTGGGGCGCGGCCGGTGCCTGCGCCGCGCTGGAAGCCCGGGCCCAGGGCGCCGACGTGTTGATCGCCGACCGCTTCACCGGCGGCGGCGCCAGCGCCAAGAGCGGCGGGGTGGTGTACGCCGGTGGTGGCACACGCCATCAACAGGCAGCGGGTTTCAACGATAGCCCCGAAGCCATGTTCGATTACCTCAAGCACGAAACCCGGGGCGTGGTCGGCGATGACACCCTCTGGCGCTTCTGCACAGACAGCGTGAGCAACCTGCAATGGCTGGAAAGCCACGGCGCACCCTACGCCCACCAGATGCCACCGGGCGGGGGCAAGACCTCATACCCGCCCGACGGCTACTTCCTCTATTACTCGGGTAACGAATTGGTGCCTGATCACGGCGGTCCCTTGCCGCCTGCACCACGAGGGCATCGCACCGTGGGCAAAGGGCAGGGCGGCGCAGTGCTGTTTGCCCACCTCAAGGCCGCGTGCCTGAAGGCCGGAGCGAAGACGCTGTTGCAGGCGGCGGCGCGACGACTGGTGACCGATCGCCAGGGGCGGGTACTGGGCGCCGAGTTCTGGTGCATGCCCGAAGGCAGCAAGGAAGCACAGCTGCATGCACGACTGGCGGCCCGCGCCGAACGCTTGCAGAACTTCGCCCCTGGCTATTGCAACAAACTGCGCAAGAAGGTTTGCCAGCTGGAACGGGACTTCGCCCAGCCACGCCGGGTACGGGCGCGCGATGGTGTGATCCTCAGCACCGGCGGTTTCATCTTCAATCGCCAGCTACTCGAACAGCACGCGCCGAAGTTCCGGCGCAACTTCAAGGTCGGCGCCACCGGCTGCGATGGCAGTGGCTTGCGCCTGGGCACCAGTGTCGGTGGCCAGGGTGCGGGGCTTGAGCGGGTATCCGCGTGGCGCTTTATCAACCCGCCGTACAGTTGGCACAAAGGCATCGTGGTCAATCGCGAGGGTCGGCGCTTCTGCAACGAAGAAGTCTACGGCGCCACCCTCGGCCAACCCTTGATGGAAGAACAGGGCGGCAAGGCGTGGCTGGTGCTGGATGCGCCGCTGCGCAAGAAAGCCATCCGCGAAGCGCTGTTCGGCGGCTACTGGTGGTTCCAGAGCTTTCCGGCCCTGGCGCTGATGCTGTTCAAGGTGCGCAAGGGCAAGAGCCTGACCGAGCTGGCCAGTGCAACGTCCATGGCCCCCGCCGTGCTGCGCGACTCGGTGCTGGCGGCCAACGCCGCCGCCCGTGGCGAGGCGCCGGAGCCGTTCGGCAAGTCCGAAGGCGGGCGCCAGGTGCTTGAACAAGGACCGTTCTATGCCTGTGATATCTCGGTGACCAATCCAGTATTCCCCCTGGGCGCCCTGACCTTGGGCGGCTTACGCGTGGATGAGCGCAGCGGCGCGGTGCTCGACCAGCAAGGCCAGGCCATCACTGGATTATACGCCGCCGGACGCAGTGCCCTGGGCATCCCTTCGCACCTGTACATCAGTGGCCTGTCCCTGGCCGACTGCGTGTTCTCCGGCCGTCGAGCCGGTGCCGCCGTCGCCCGTGCCCGCAGCCAGCAATCGCAAACAACCCTCGCACAGGAGACCCCATGATGACCCTCGAGCAAACCAGGAAGAACGGGCGTGTTCACAGCAAGGTTGCGCTGGTCACCGGCGGCGCCAGGGGCATCGGCGCTGCCAGCGCGCGCCTGCTGGCGGCCGAAGGTGCCCAGGTGCTGATCAGCGACCTGGACGTCGAGGCCGGCCAGGCCCTGGCCGCTGAAATCGGGCCAACCGCCGCTTTCATCCGCCACGACGTCAGCAGCGAAGACCAGTGGCGTCAGGTCATCGACCATGTGCGCGAGCACTACGGTCGCCTGGATATCCTGGTCAACAACGCCGGCATCCTGATCGCCGGCTCGATCGAGGAAACCAGCCTGGCTGATTGGCACAAAGTAATGCGCGTGAACGCCGACAGCGTGTTCCTGGGCTGCCGCGAAGGCATCGCGTTGATGAAGGACAGCGGTGGCTCGATCATCAACCTGTCGTCCATCGCAGCCCTGGCCGGGCGCGACGATTACCTCGCCTACAGCGCCTCCAAGGGCGCAGTGGCGGCGTTGTCGCGTTCGGTGGCGGTGATGTGCCGGCGGCGCAAATACCGCATCCGCTGCAACACCCTGCACCCCGACGGCGTACTCACCAACATGACCCGCGGCGGCTTCCCCGAAGGCGTCGACCCCAACCGCCTGACCATCGACAGCGATCCGATGAACCGCATGTGCCGCCCCGAGGATGTGGCGGCCAGCGTGCTGTTCCTGGCCAGCGACGAGGCGCGGGCGATCAATGGTGTTGAGTTGCGTGTTGATAGTGGGCAGATGGTGATGAGTATCTAGTTGTTTGGACCGGGGTTCGCGGGCAAGTTTCGCTCCTACAGAGTGAACATCAAAAAGTGTAAGGAATCGCCTTCTGATATTCACTCTGTAGGAGCTGCCGCAGGCTGCGATCTTTTGATCTTTTGCTAGCCTGTTCGGCATCTATCGAGGCTTCTCTTGATTCAATGCGTCTGCCCAGTGGCCGAATCACCTTGGCTAACGATAATCTCATTGTCCTTGGAAAGTGAATGTATGAGGTTTTGGCCGGTGACTTCCATAACCTGGCCGTCTTGTGCATAGGTGACTTCGACATGGCCTCCGCCAAAAAAATCTACGCGATAAATACGTGTCTGATCCTGTGTTCGCACAGCGAATGATTCAATCTCGGACAAGTTCCTGATCCCTATTGATTTGGGGACAATATTTTCGATGGTCACATTTCCCTGCCGCATGACCATCGTTGCCCCGTCCGGACGAGTGACTTTCATGCCGCCCTCAATTTTTTCGATGACGTGACCATAAACCTGACCGCCAAGGACGTTATTTTCGTCGTCCAGGTGAAGTACGCTTTTACCCGCTGGCACTTCTGTTTCCGGCGTATGTATCTCGAACGTTATTTTATCGTCTGCTTCATGCTTGCTCATTATGCTGCTCCTTTTTAGTTGCCGGAATTGGCGGTGTTGTTTCTAAGGTGTGAGTCGTGCGTGTTACCAGTTGCACCCTGCCCATCAGGAAATACTCAGGCTTCTCCGAACAATATCCATTTGATATTTTCCTCTTCGACGATCACTCGGTCGGCGAGCAAGAAGCGGCTGTGGTGCCTTTGGATTTTTACTGTTGGCAGGATTTCGCCCTTCTCGAAACGGCGAATTTGTGCACCTTCG
>NZ_JAXDEO010000042.1:0-61191 GCF_035064975.1 Pseudomonas sp. YuFO20 | reverse complement strand
AGCCAGCTCCTACAGTTTGATCGGCGTACATCTGCAGGGGATTACTCGGCTGTCAGGCCGCCTTCGCTGGCAAGCCAGCTCCTACAGTTTGATCGGCGTACATCTGCAGGAGATTGCTTGGCTGGCAGGCCGCCTTCGCTGGCAAGCCAGCTCCTACAGTTTGATCGGCGTACATCTGCAGGAGATTGCTTGGCTGGCAGGACGACTCGGTCTATTTAGACAAACACAATCTCATAAGGCAACCGCATCCGCTCCAGCAACACCCTCGGCAACCGCGGGGCAACCCCGATGGCCGGCTCGCCGTCGAGCTGACTGGCATACGCATGGGTAGCGTGGCTCTTGCGCGCCACCGTCCATGTGTCCAGGCGCACCTTGCGTGCCCGATGCCAGGGGATCAAGGCGCTATCGCGGTTTGGCCAGTGCCATGCCCAGACAGGTATTTCAGTGAAGACGGCGCCCGCGATGGTGGCCGCATTGGCGCTGGCGCGGCCGACGGCGTCATGGTCGCTGGTGCCGTCATCGCACCAGGTGCTGAACACCACATCGCCCGGACGCAGATAACGGGCGATGAATTGCGTGAGCGCCTGTTCATGCTCGGCCAGGGAGTTGTCGGTGAAACCGCCGCGAATCCATTTCAGGCTGTGCATCGGCAATCCGAGCCGGCGCAGGGCCTCGACGCTTTCCTGGGAGCGGAACACGCTCAGGCGCTTTTCCGACCATTGCTGGGAGCCTTGATGACTGGCGCTGCCGTCGGTCACCGAGATCAGTTGCAAGGGGTGTCCCGTGGCGGCGAGCAACTGCAGCAGACCGCCGCAGGTCAGCACTTCGTCGCCGGGGTGGGGGGCGATCACCACTGCGCGGGCGCCGGGAGGGAGAAGGGATTGGGTACCGATGACCGGGATATTGGCCAGTTGCGGGGCGCTGTTCCAGATTTGCTCGGCACAGCTGTCACTGATGGACACGGATTTCATGGCGTTACGTCCTTGTTACATTCGCCTTCAGGCGTGCGCGACGCAAGTGCGGCAGCAGCCGTGAGGGCGGGTTGATAGCGAAGCGCGGCGCTCCGGACCCTGGACAGCCGCGCATCGAGTATTGCTCATGTAGCGGTATTCGTCGCCCCGGATGTGCTCGCAAGAAACAATTTTTCCGGCGCGCCGGCTGTTTTTACTCCTCTTCCTCCCGTTGCAGTTCGAATAACAGCAACGAACGCCCGGTGACCGAGTACTCGCGACCGAAGTCGAAGCGTTCCTGGCCGCGTATGGACGGTTGGTTGGTGTCGATCAGGCAGGTCCAGAAACTGCCATCGGGCACCTCCGGCAGGAGGAAGTTGACGATGTCGTGATGGGCGTTGACCACCAGCAACAGCGTGGCGTCCGCCCCTTTGCGGCGAATCCCGGTTTCCTGGGCGCGGCCGTCGAGCAACATGCCCAGGCAGCGATTATGCGCATCGTGCCAGTGCTCGGTGGTCATTTCGCTGCCATCCGGTGCGAGCCAGGTGACATCCTTGACGCCGATGTCCTCGTTGTAATTGCCCACCAGGAAGCGCCCGCGGCGCAGGATCGGATAGGTCAGGCGCAATTTGATCAGGCGCTTGACGAACTTGAGCAGGGCCTTGCCGTCTTCGCTCAGGTCCCAGTTGACCCAGCCGATTTCGCTGTCCTGGCAATAGGCGTTGTTGTTGCCTTCCTGGGTGCGGGCGAATTCATCGCCGGCCACCAGCATCGGCGTACCCTGGGCCAGCAGCAAGGTGGCAAAGAAATTGCGCATCTGGCGCTGGCGCAGGGCGTTGATTTCCGGGTCGTCGGTGGGGCCTTCGACGCCATGGTTCCAGGACAGGTTGTTGTTGCTGCCGTCCTGGTTGTCCTCGTCGTTGGCCTCGTTGTGCTTGTCGTTGTACGACACCAGGTCATTGAGGGTGAAACCGTCGTGGGCGGTGATGAAGTTCAGCGATGAATAGGGCCGCCGGCCGCGCTGGTTGAACATCTCGCCGGAAGCGGTCATGCGGCTGGCGAAGTCCGCCAGCTGGCCATCGTCGCCTTTCCAGAAGGCGCGCACGGTGTCGCGAAACTTGTCGTTCCATTCCACCCAGCCCGGCGGGAAGCGTCCGACCTGATACCCGCCGGGCCCGCAATCCCAGGGCTCGGAGATCAGCTTGACCTGACGCAGGACCGGGTCCTGGCGGCAGGCCACGAGGAAACTGTGGCGCTCGTCGAAGCCGTCGTGATAACGCCCGAGGATGGTCGCCAGGTCGAAGCGAAAGCCATCCACATGCATCTCCGAGGCCCAGTAGCGCAGGGAGTCGGTGACCATCTGCAACACGCACGGGTGGCTCAGGTCCAGGGTGTTGCCGGTGCCGGAGTCGTTGATGTAGAAGCGCTTGTCGTCAGGCTTCAAGCGGTAGTAGGAGGCGTTGTCGATGCCGCGCATGGACAGGGTCGGACCCTGTTCGTTGCCCTCGGCAGTGTGGTTGTAGACCACGTCGAGGATCACTTCCAGGTTGGCTTCGTGCAGGTGCGCGACCATTTCCTTGAATTCGGCGATCTTGCCGCTGGCCAGGTAGCGCGGGTCGGGGGCGAAGAAAGCAATGCTGTTGTAGCCCCAATAATTGGTCATGCCTTTGTGCAGCAGGTGCTGGTCGTTGACGAAGGCGTGGATCGGCAGCAGTTCGACACTCGACACACCCAGCTTGCGGATGTGCTCCAGCACTTCGTCGACCATCAGCCCGGCAAAGGTCCCGCGCACGTTTTCGGGGACGGCGGGGTGACGCATGCTGTAGCCGCGCACGTGGGTTTCATAAATGATCGTCTTGTCCCAGGGCACGCTGACCCGGTGATCGTGGCCCCAGGTGTGCGCCGGATCGATCACCTTGCATTTGGGCACGAAGGGCGCGCTGTCGCGTTCGTCGAAACTGAGGTCGCGGTCCGGGTGGCCAATGGTGTAGCCGAACAAGGCCTCGGACCATTTCAGGCGGCCGATCAGTTGTTTGGCGTAGGGGTCGATCAACAACTTGTTGGGGTTGAAGCGATGGCCGTTGGCCGGGTCGTACGGGCCGTACACGCGGTAACCGTAGATCAGCCCCGGATGGGCGTCGGGCAAGTAGCCGTGGTAGATCTCGTCGGTGTATTCCGGCAGCTCGATGCGTTCGAGTTCGACTTCGCCGGCATCATCGAAAATGCATAGTTCGACCCGGGTGGCGTTGGCCGAGAACAACGCGAAATTGACCCCCAGGCCATCCCAGGTCGCACCGAGTGGAAAGGGCAGGCCTTCACGGATGCGCGAGGGTTCGGCACGGGGAGGCGGCGTTTCTTTCTTCGGACGGGACATATTTGCTCCAGCAACAGCGGACAGTAACGGGGCTCAGTATTTATTTCGCGGGCGAGCACACCCCTCGGTGGCGAGCGGGCTCGCCACGCAATGATTCAATGCAACGGGAGAAGCTTAGACCGCTGGCGGTTTTCGCGCCGCACGGGGCTTTTTCTCGGCGGCCTTTTCCCCAGGTGGTATCACCGCAGAGGCAGCAGCCGGCTTGGCCTTGGCCTTGGGTTTTGGTGCTGCAGCCTTGCCATTGAGCTTGGCATCGCCTTCTTTGCTCACGGCGGGCTTGCTTGCCGGGGTTTTTGCCGGCTTTTTCGGCGCCAGTTTTTCGGCTTCGGCGAGTTTGCGCGCCATCTCCCAGTGCCGTGCTTCCTGGCCCTCGGGTTTGCCTTCAGACTCCCAGATCTGATAGGCAAACTCGCGGATACGCTTATCGTCGGTACTCATCGCATTGCTCCTGAACTGAACTCAAGTGTGGGTAGTTTGGATAAAGAGATTGACCGGGAAATCCCCCAGCGCGGCGCTGATCATCAGCTCCCTGTTTTTTGTGACTGCGACGCTTGTAAAAAGTCCCTTCAGATTTTCCTCGGCGGTTGTGAAGGGCAAACTGACCCGGGTGTTGCCCCACTGCTGCGCGTCCACCTGAGGCTCGGCACTGTTTTCCAGCAGAGCCGAGCAACGGATCGGCACGATGACGATGGCGCGCTTGCCCTCCCATTCACGTACAAATCCCAGCACCCGATTGGCCTGACTGCCGATGACTTCGAGGGGTTGGTAGGTCCCGCGTCGAAACAGGTCGGCGTACTCGGCCCGCAGGTTCAAAGTCTGCGCAATCAACGCTTGCTTGATGCGCCCGTCGCGCCAATGCGTCAACAGATCAGGCAGATCCAGCGATTGCTGTAAGGCCTGTTGGCGGCTGGCGTAATCCACCGGCCGGCGGTTGTCCGGATCGACCAGGGTGAAGTCCCAGAAGTCAGCGCCCTGATAGAGGTCCGGCACGCCCGGCACGGTCATGCGCAGCAAGGTTTGCGCCAATCCGTTGAGGGCGCCGGGCAAGGCGATGGTGCGGGCGGCCTTGCCGAGGGCGCTGCGCAGCAGATCACCTTCCGGACTCAACAGCAGGCGCTGGGTGAAGCTCTCGGTGGCCTGTTCGTAAACCTCGTTCGGAGCGCTCCAGCTGCTCTGCAGCTTGGCTTCACGCAGGGCCTTGCGTTGCCATTGGCTGATGCGTTTGGCGTAGTCCTCCAAGGCCGGTTGGTCGTCGAGGTGCAACTCCAGCGGCCAACTGCCGAGCAGTGCCTGATAGAGAATCAGCTCATCCCCCGCAGACGGCATCTGGTCATCGTCGCGCAACGGGCGGGCGAGGGCGCGCCACAGGCCGACCTGTTCGACGTACCATTTACTGCGTTCACTCAAGATTGCCAGGCGCGCCCGGGTATCCTCGCCACGCTTGTGATCGTGGGTCGCGGTGGCGAGCAGGTTGTCCGGAAAATTGGCCAGGCGTTGGGCGCATGCCCCATGAAAATCGGCCACCGGGGCGCTGAACTGCTCGGTGCTGAAGCCAACGTCATTGCGCGACAGCAGCACCGCCGAGCGATAGAACGCGGTATCTTCCACGGCCTTCGCCGCGGCAGGTGACGTCAACTGTTGGAATCGCACGCAAGCATGCTTGAGTCGTTTACGCAGGCGACCGGCCGGGCGTCTACGCCAGGCCTCGCCGCCCAGCCAACCTGCCAGGCACTCAAGCACTGGCCAGTCGGATTCGCTCAGGGTCTGGCGGGCGCCTTCCATGGCCTGCTGGAAAAACACCTCGTCCTGGGTCGAACGCCCCAGGGCACCGATGTAGGTGCGATACACCGAGAAATGCACGATCAGTTCCTGCAACGCCCGACGGATCGCGCCCAGGGTCAAGTCGCGGGTCATCAGGTCATCCCGGGCCACTTGCAACAGGGCCTGGGCGACACTTTCGAAATCCCCGGCGAGCGAGCCATTGAGAATCTGCTGGCGCGCCAGTTGTGCTTCCTGGCGGAAGTCAGCCGGGCGTTCGCTGTAGCGCTGCCAGAGTTCGCCGAGGTTTTTTTCACCCTCGGGGTCGTGTTGCAACAGCGACAACTGGTTCATGAATTCGTAGCCGGTGGTGCCATCCACCGACCAGTCGCGGTGCAGGCTTTCGCCCTCGCCAAGGATTTTTTCCACATAGATCGGCAGGTGCCGGCCCGGTGCCAGGCTGTCGACCCGGCGCCGCAGTTTGCGGCAGTAGCCCCGCGGGTCGGCGAGGCCGTCGATGTGGTCGATGCGCAACCCGTCGACCAGGCCTTGCTCTACCAACTGGAAAATCTTCGCGTGGGTCGCCTCGAACACCGCCGGACGCTCTACGCGCAAGCCACCCAGCTCGTTGATATCGAAAAAACGCCGCCAGTTGATGTCGTCCGCGGCGGTGCGCCAACTGGCGAGGCGGTAGCTCTGGCGTTCCAGCAAGTCGTGCAAGCGCTGGAAGCCCTCGCTGGTCTTTGAGTCGTAGGCTTGCAGATTGTGTTCAATGGTTTGCAGCATCGCCGGATCGCAGGCCAGTTCCCGTAGCTCCTCTTTTAACGGAATCGCCAGCCTGTAGGCGTCGGTCTGGTAACTCAAGGTGCTGAAGCGGTCCGCCAGTAATTTCAGCGGCTCGGCATCGGCCTTGAGCAGTTCGCCGTATTGGCTGGGGCAGATCGGAAAGTGATGATCGTAATGCTCGACGTAAAACGTGCCGCGCTTCGCATCGAAACGCAGCGCGAGGGTACCGTCCTGCAAGGCGATGCCGTAGTCGCTGCCGAGGAACGGCAACAGCAACTGGCCTTCCATCAAGGGGTCGGGCGAGTGCCACTGGATATCGAAGAACTCGCCGTACGGGCTCAGGCGTCCCCACTCGAGCAAGTCCAGCCACCAGGGATTGTCATTACCGCCGACCGCCATGTGGTTGGAGACGATATCGAGGATCAACCCCATGTTCTGCGCGCGCAGGGCACTGACCAGGCGACGCAATGCCGGTTCACCGCCGAGCTCCGGGTTGACGCTGGTCGGGTCCACCACGTCATAACCGTGCATCGAACCGGCGCGGGCGCTCAGCAGCGGCGAGGCGTAGACATGGCTGATGCCCAGGCGGGCAAAGTAGGGCACCAGCGGCACGGCGTCGTCGAGGGTGAAGCCTTTATGAAATTGCAGTCGCAGGGTGGCCCGTAGTGGTTCGATGTTGATTTGATTCATTGGTCACGCTCGGCCGCCTGAAGTCGCGCGCAGGCGAGCAGTTCCAGGCGCCGGGCGGCGTCCGGGTCGTCGAGCAGCGCTTCGCTGTACCCGGGCAGCCGTCGCGACCAGTTGGGGTGCGTATCGATGGTGCCGGGCAGGTTGGCCTGCTGTTCGATGCCCAGCGCATCCTCCAGCGGCAGCAGCACCAGCGGCGCGCGGGTGTGGCCGAGGAAACGCACACTGGCGTCGAGCACCTGATCGGTTTCATGGGACTCTTCGCGAAAGTTCTGCGGGTCCTGGCTCAAGGTCCGGCGCAGGCCTTCGCGCTCGCGCTCGCGGTGCTGGCGCCACTCGATTTCAGCGCTGGCATCGACCAGGCCGAGGCGGGCGTTCCAGTCGATATCGCGGCCATGCCACCAGCCATTGAGCGTGGGCAGGTCGTGGGTGCTGGTGGTGGCCAGGGCGTTGTCCGGCCAGTCGAGGATCGGTTTGAAGTGGGTGTTGTCCTGTTCGAACAGCAACACGCGCATCCCGAGCATGGCGCGGGCGCTGAGTTTTTCCCGCAGGCCATCGGGCACCGTGCCCAGGTCTTCACCGAGCACAATGGCCTGGTGGCGATGGGACTCGAGGGTCAACAGCCGTAGTAAGTCGTCCAGCGGGTAATACAGGTAGGCGCCATCGGCTGGCGACGCACCATTGGGGATCACCCACAAGCGTTGCAGGCCCATGACATGGTCGATTCGCAGGCCCCCGGCGTGGGCGAAGTTGGCCCGCAGCATTTCGATGAAAGCGCGAAAGCCATTGCGCACCAGGCCTTCGGGGGAGAAGGCGGAAATGCCCCAACCCTGGCCCGTGCGGTTGAGAATGTCCGGTGGCGCGCCAACGGTGAGGGAGGCGAGCAGTTCGTCCTGGCGACTCCAGGCCTGGCTGCCACCGCCATCGGCACCCACGGCCAGGTCGGCAATCAGGCCAATGCCCATGCCGCTGCTGCGGGCGGCGGCTTGCGCGCGCTCCAGGCACCGGGTGATCAGCCACTGGCAGAAGGCGAAGAAGCCGATGCGTCCGGCATTCTCTTCGGCGAAGTCGGCCAGGGCAGCGCTGCGCGGGTTGCGCCACTGCTCCGGCCATTCACGCCAATCGAGGCTTTGCCCTTGGGCCAGGCGTGCCTCTTGAATGGCTTCGAAGCGGCAATGATTTTCCAGCGCTTCACCCCCGGCATGACGAAAGCTGCTGAAGTCGGCGTGCAGCGGATGTTCGCCCTGCACGAAGCCTTCGTACAGCGCCTGTAACAGCCGATGCTTGGCTTCGGCGGCGGTCGGCCAGTCGATCAATGGTAGCTCTTCCAGGTGCTTGAGTTCGGCGGCCAGGCCCGTGGCATCGATTGCGGTGCGCATCGCGCGCTCACCAAGAATCGCTCCCGGCGCGCAATACAGGCTGTTGAGAAACAGACGGCTGGAAGGCGAATAGGGGCTATAGCGGTGGGTGTCGTTGGCGAACATGGCATGCAGTGGACTGATCGCAAGGGCTTCGGCGCCGCGTTCACCGGCCACTCGGGCCAGGTCTTCCAGCGCCTGGGTGTCGCCAAAACCGCCATCGCCGGCACGGCGCAAGGCGTACAGTTGCACGCTCAGGCCCCAGGTACGCGGGATCGGGCTGTCCACGGCATCGCCCACGCTGTAGCAGCGGGCGGGGGCCACGGCCAGGGTGAAGCTCTGACCATCGATGTCGACGTGCTGGTAACCGACCGGAATCAGCCCGGGCAGGACGGCCTCGGCATCCAGTTTCAGACTCAGGTGCGAGCCATCTTCGAGATGGACCTCGCAGGGTGTCAGCGGCTCGAAAAAGTGCGCCAGGTTGAGTCCAACCCCGACATCGGCGGTGATCAGCGGCGGCAGGTGCCGGGTTTCCTGGACCTGTTGCAATTCGACCAGGCTGGCGTCGATTTCCTGGGCGCTGCCGGCCGGGTGGCCGAGACCGGTGAGGACGTTGCGCAGCACCGCGGGGGCGACTTTTTGCGGGCGGCCATTGGCGTCGATCCAGTCGACCGCCAGGCCGGCCCGGGTGGCCAGGATTTCCAGTTGCGCATCACTCATTGGCGCTCTCCATCAAGGGGTAGCAAAGGGGCCGCGGCCGTGAGGCTGACAAGCGCGCAATACGGGGGCAAGGTGCCTTGATCCAGCTGTTGACCGGACCCAGGCGGCTGTTCGAACAGTAAAGAAGCATTGACCGATGGCGTGTGGCGAATTGGCTTGGCGCTGAGGTTGAGGTCGATGCGCAAGTGGCTGCCATCGCCCAGGCGCCAGGACGCGCTCACCGCTGCGGTGCCGAGCACCTCGGCATCCAGCGCGTGGGTACCGGGCAAAAACGCAATGATATGCCGATGCCGGATCTGCAACAGTTGCCGATAGAAGTCATGGACCGCCGATGGCGTGGTGGAGGCAAGGGCAGGGCGCGATGCTTCGAAAGTCTGTGGTTCGTTGGGATCGGGAATCTGTTCGCGTTTATGCGGGTCGGCAAAGGCGCTGAACGCGGCAAACTCATTGCGCCGTCCTTCGCGCACCAGCCGTGCCAGTTCGCCATGGTGGCTGGTGAAAAACAGGAAGGGTTGTTCGGCGGCAAACTCATCGCCCATGAACATCAGCGGGATCATCGGCGACAGCAGCAACAGCACCGTCGCCGCTTTCAACGCTTCGGGGTGGGCCAGTTGATGCAGGCGCTCGCCAAAGGCGCGGTTGCCGATCTGGTCGTGGTTCTGCAAAAACAGCACGAACGCAGTGGGTGGCAAATGCCCGCTGGGCTCGCCGCGTGACTCGCCGTGGCGGTTGACGTGGCCCTGGAACACAAAGCCCTGGCTCAGGCAGCGGGCCAGTTGTTCGGTGGGGTTTTCGGCATAGTCGGCGTAATAGGCATCGGTTTCGCCGGTCAGCAGCACGTGCAGGGCGTTGTGCCCGTCATCGTTCCACTGCGCATCAAAGCCCTGCTCGAGCAGGCTGGCCTGGTTATGTTCGTTTTCCACCATCAGCCACACATGGCGCGACGGATCGCTCTGCTCGCGCACCCGCTGGGCCAATTCCTGGAGGAAATCCGGGTCTTCGATGGCGTGGACCGCGTCCAGGCGCAAGCCGTCGAAACGGTACTCCAGCAGCCACATCAAGGCGTTGTCGATGAAGAAGTCGCGCACCTCGCGCCGACGGAAATCGATGGCTGCTCCCCAAGGCGTGTGCCGGTCTTCACGGAAGAAGCCCTTGGCGTAGCGATGCAGGTAATTGCCATCCGGCCCGAAGTGGTTGTAGACCACGTCGAGAATCACCGCCAGACCGAGGCCATGGGCGGTGTCGATCAGGTGCTTGAGCTGCTCGGGAGAACCATAGGAGGCCTGGGGCGCATACAGCAGCACCCCGTCGTAGCCCCAATTGCGCTCACCGGGAAACTGCGCGATCGGCATCAACTCGATCGCGGTGATCCCAAGCTTGACCAGGTGCGCCAGCTGTTGCTCGACACCCGCGAAGCCGCCGAGCGCACCGACGTGCAGCTCGTAGATCACCGCTTCGTTCCAGGGGCGTCCCAGCCAGGTGGTGTGCCGCCATTGGTAGGCGAGCGGGTCGACCACCACGCTGTACTGGTCAATGTCCCCGGCCTGGGCGCGGGAGGCCGGGTCTGGCACCTCCAGCTCGCCATCGATGTTGTAGCGGTAGCGCGTACCCGCCGGGCAACGGGTGTTGATCACGAACCAGCCGTCGGCCTGGGGCAACAACGGCAAGGACTGTCCATTTTCCAGCTCGACACTGACGTAGAACGCATCGGGAGCCCACAACGCGAATCGCGTGTTTTGCGGGTCCAGTTTGATTGCGCCGTGGGGCCAGGTCTCAAGGGTCCGTAACGGCATCTCTAAAGCCTCTTACTGTTTGTGCGATTTCCCCAAAGCTTTGGCTACAAGCTGTTCGTAGAGTTCAGCGTAAGGTTCGACCGCCTTGCACCAGTTGAACGGTGCGGCCATGGCGCGGCAGCGCATGGCGTTCAGCAGGCCGGGGAATTCGAAGACCTTGAACGCGCGGCTCAGGGCTTCCTGATAGCTCTCCACCGTCGATTCATCGAACAGGAAGCCGGTCACGCCGTCTTCAATGGTGTCCGCCAGGCCGCCGGTATTGCGCGCCACCGGCAACGAGCCGAAGCGCTGGGCGTACATCTGGCTCAGGCCGCACGGTTCATAGCGCGACGGCATCAACAGGAAATCGCTGCCGGCAAACATCCGCCGGGCATCGGTTTCATTGAAGCCGATGCGCACGCCGATCTGCCCGGGGAAACGCAGGGCCAGTTCGCGCATGGCCTGCTCTTCTTCCGGCTCGCCACGGCCAATGATTGCGATCTGGCCACCGGATTTGACGATGTATTCGGAGACCGCTTCGGTCAGGTCGAGGCCTTTCTGGTAAACCAGGCGCGAGACCACGGCGAACAGCGGGCCTTCGCTGTCCTGCAGGCCGAACAACTGGCGGACATGGGCGGCGTTGACCGCCTTGCCGTCCCAATCGCCGATTTTGAAGGGGCAGAACAAGTGCGGGTCGGTGGCCGCATCCCAGCTTTCATCGATGCCGTTGGGAATGCCGCTGAGCAGGCCTTGCTGGGTCTTGGCGGCGAGAAAGCCGTCCAGACCGCAGCCGAAGTCCGGGGTGGTGATTTCCTGGGCGTAGGTGGCGCTGACCGTGGTGATGTGGCTCGAATAGGCCATGCCGGCCTTGAGGAACGACATCTTGCCGTAGAACTCCATGCCTTCCTGTTGCAGGGCGTGCTGCGGAATGCCCAGCTCGGGGCAGGACCCCAGGCTCGTCACGCCCTGGTACGCCAGGTTATGAATGGTGAACAGGGTGGGCGTGCGCTGGCCGCGCCAGTGCATATAGGCAGGGGCCAGGCCGGCCGGCCAGTCATGGGCGTGCACCAGGTCCGGGCACCAGTGGATTTGTGCGAGGTTGGCGGCGATATCGGCGGCGGCCAGGCCCAGGCGGGCGAAACGGATATGGTTGTCCGGCCAGTCGCGGCCGTTGTTGGCGCCATAGGGCGAACCTTCGCGCTCGTAGAGCTCAGGGCAGATCAACACATAAATGACCAGGCCGTCAGGCATGTCCATGCGCCCGATCTTGCACGGCGGGAGCGCCGCGTGACCGCCGAGTTCACCGATGATGTGAATCGGGTTTTCACTGTGCATCACCTGCGGATAGCCAGGGATCAGTACCCGCACATCGTGCAGATGCGCCATGGCCCGCGGCAGTGCGGCGGAAACGTCGCCCAGGCCACCGGTCTTCACCAGGTCAGCAATCTCGGAGGTGACGAACAACACTTTCTTCTTGTTGGGATTCTGGCTGGCCACCGGTGTCAGCGTCCGGGTCCCGGTAACGCTGATCGGTTGCGCGCTGGGAGCACTCACGGCGCTCGATTCGCCGACCTGCTGATGAGCCAGCTCTCCCTGAACATCCAAAGCCGCACTAATCATATGAATCTCCCGTGTTGTTGATCTAATTCTCAGGTCTGGCAAACGGTGTTTCGTGGCCAATGGGTGTGGCCATGCGCAAAAGCGCTACGCGTCGGCGAGCAAGCGCTCCCCAAATGCGTTGAGGCAGTATGGGTGAATGAACCATTGCAAGGATTGCACCAGTCGCAACGCACCTACCTTTCACTCGACCGGACACGTGGGGCAAAAGTTTCCACTTTTTTTTCACTTTGTGACCGACCGGTCTCCCCCGCGAAAATCAGTCTAGGCCAGAACTTAGAGCGGTAAAGCGCTGATGGCAAAATTGTTCGACAATCGGTTGATTTAGGTACGAACGTGCCGGATACCGGTGCGAACGCACCGACGAAGTGCAGGTTTTTATGCGTTTTGGCCTCAAAAAGTCACGTGGCAGTCATATGGATGTGCGTAGCGTCGCGGTGCGTAAGCACTGTTATGGTGCGCTCGCCCGCGTCCCGCTTTTGGCCGAACCACTGCCTTACCGCCAGCCATGGTGCCTTGTTATAGTTCGGGCTCTTTTTTTGCCCGGTAAAGGATCACTAGCATGTCTCAGTACACAGCGTTCAACGTCGAACTGGTGGATAAAGTTGCCCATGTGCAGATCAACCGCCCGGAAAAGATCAACTCGATGAACGCTGCCTTCTGGACCGAGATCATCGAGATCTTCCAGTGGATCGACGACACCGACGAAGTTCGGGTGGTGGTGATCAGTGGCGCCGGCAAGCATTTCTCCTCCGGCATCGACCTGATGATGCTGGCCGGCGTAGCCAATGAGTTGGGCAAGGACGTGGGGCGCAATGCGCGCTTGCTGCGGCGCAAGATCCTCAACCTGCAGGCTTCCTTCAATGCGGTCGACCATTGCCGCAAACCGGTGCTTGCGGCCATCCAGGGTTATTGCCTGGGCGGCGCCATCGACCTGATCGCCGCTTGCGACATGCGCTACGCCGCCGAAGACGCACAATTCTCGATCAAGGAAATCGACATCGGCATGGCCGCCGACGTCGGCACGCTGCAACGCTTGCCGCGGATCACCGGGGACGGCATGCTGCGTGAACTGGCTTACACTGGTCGCACCTTCGGCGCCGAAGAAGCACGGGGCATGGGCCTGGTCAATCGCGTCTACAGCGATACCGCCAGCCTGCTCGACGGCGTCATGGGCATTGCCCGGGAGATTGCGAGCAAGTCGCCGATTGCCATTACTGGCACCAAGGAGATGATCAGCTACATGCGCGATCATCGCATCGACGACGGCCTGGAATACGTCGCCACCTGGAACGCCGCCATGCTGCAATCCACCGATCTGCGCGTGGCCATGGCCGCCCATATGAGCAAACAGAAACCCGAATTTCTGGATTGAGTGAAAAATGACTCCACGCTGGACCACGGCAGTACTGGACACCGACCAACCCGGCGGCTGGGCGGTCGCGCGCAGCCCCGAAGGCTTTTTGTTCGATGACAACGGCGCACTGTTCCCGCGCGAATGGCTCAAGCGCCTGGACCTGCCGATACTCGCCGAGCACGGCATCGGCCATCTGGATGGCGAGCCGGTCTACTTGCTGGAGTTGCGTGCCCCCGGCGATGTGCCGGGCTGCGGCTGGAAAGGCTTGCGGGCGTTCATGCTCGAGGGCGATCACACGCTGTTCAAGGTACTGGGCTACGCCGCGCAGATCGGCACCTGGGCCCGCGAGCACCGTTTTTGCGGCAACTGCGGCCAGGCCATGACCCAGGTGCCGCGCGAGCGGGCGATGTATTGCCAGCCGTGTGACTTGCGCAGCTACCCGCGGATTTCCCCAAGCATGATCGTGCTGGTGACCCGTGGCGATGAAGTGCTACTGGCACGCTCGCCACGTTTTGTCGCCGGGGTCTACAGCACGTTGGCGGGGTTCGCCGAGCCTGGCGAATCGGCGGAGGATTGCCTGATTCGCGAGGTGCGTGAAGAAGTGCAGATCGAGGTGAAGAACATCCAGTACCTGGGCAGCCAGTGCTGGCCGTTCCCGCACTCGATGATGCTCGGCTTCCATGCGGAATACGCCGGTGGCGAGATCGTCTGCCAGGAGGACGAGATCGAAGACGCCCAGTGGTTCAACGTACATGAGCTGCCGCCGTTGCCGGCGTCACGCTCGATTGCCCGTTACCTGATCGACGTCTATGTGGCGCGGCGCTTAGGCCACGCTGAACCAGTGTTGCCAGGCTAGCCGTACGGTCAGGCCCAGCACCACGGTGATGAATACCGGACGAATGAACTTCGCGCCGCCGCTGATGGCGGTGCGAGCGCCGAAGAAAGCCCCGACCATCACTGACAGGCCCATGCAGAGGCCAATGATCCAGTCCACTTGCCCGGAAAACACGAACACCGACAGCGCCGCAATGTTGCTGACGAAGTTCATGCTGCGCGCTACGCCGCTGGCCTTGACCAGATCGATCGGGTACATCAGCAGGCTGCTGACAGTCCAGAACGCACCGGTGCCGGGGCCGGCCACGCCATCGTAGAAACCCAGGGTGAAGCCTTGGGTCGATTGCCACTTTTTCCTGATCGGCGCGTCGCTGTCCAGCGGCGCTTTCGGCGTGCCGCCAAACAACAGGTAAAGCCCGCAGGCAAACACGATCACCGGCAGCATCTTGTTCAGCCATTCCGCCGGCAGGTAATGCGCGACCACGGCGCCGGTCAGCGCGCCGACCAGGGTGCCGACGATGGCGTGCATCCACTGCCGGGGGTGGAACAGCTTGCGGCGGTAGAAGGTGAAGCTGGCCGTGGCCGAGCCGAAGGTCGAGCTGAGTTTGTTGGTGCCCAGCACCAGGTGCGGCGGCAGGCCGGCGGTCAGCAAGGCCGGGGTGGTCAACAGCCCGCCACCGCCGGCGATGGCGTCGATGAAACCGGCAATGAAAGCGACAAAGGCCAGGATGGCCAGGGTGGTAAGGTCAACGCTGAGTTCGAAAGGCATGGAATCGGCTTAATCGGCGGGGGGGCAGCAAAGGGCCGCGGGGAAGGGCCGGTATCTTACCTTTATCCAACTCTGGCTGCGACCTGGCTGGCCCCTTTTAGCTTGAACTGTTGCTGTGCCAACAGCGCAGCAGCAAATTGCGCCTGAAACACCCAAATCGTTGTAGGAGCGAGCTTGCTCGCGATGGACTGGAAAACGCCGCGTTTAGCCAGAAAGCGCGCGTTATCGTTGACGTTCATCGCGAGCAAGCTCGCTCCTACAAGGGGGGCGGTGTTACAGGCCGAGGTCCGACAGGCTCGGGTGATCGTCAGGCCGACGTCCCAGCGGCCAGTGGAACTTGCGCTCGCTTTCCTTGATCGGCATGTCGTTGATGCAGGCGAAGCGCCGGGCCATCAGACCGTCCTCGTTGAACTCCCAGTTTTCATTGCCGTAGGAGCGGAACCAGTTGCCCGAATCGTCGTGCCATTCATAGGCATATCGCACGGCGATGCGGTTGTCGGTGAAGGCCCAGAGCTCCTTGATCAGCCGATAGTCCAGTTCCTTGGCCCATTTGCGCGTCAGGAAGCCCTTGGCTTCTTCTCGGTTGTTGGCGAACTCGGCGCGGTTGCGCCATTTCGTGTCCAGGGTGTAGGCCAGCGATACACGTTCCGGATCGCGGGAGTTCCAGCCATCTTCGGCCAGGCGCACTTTTTCGATGGCCGATTCACGGGTAAATGGCGGCAATGGCGGACGGACTTCGGCGTTAGACATTTCATGTCTCCCTGGTAAGTTAAAGTTCAAACAAGTTGTCGGTACTTGATGTTGTACTTACAGGTCCAATAACTTTCGCGCCATGCATTGCGCATTATCGGCGGCACTGTAGTCACCCATGACAAGCGCGACGGTGATGGCTCCGTCGATCAGGATCAGCAGATGCTTGGCCAGCATCTGCGGGTCCTCGGCGCCATGCTCGGTACACAGCTCGCACACGTAGTCGAGCAGCTTCTGTTTGTGGTCTTTGGCGACCAGGCGAACCGGGTCTTGCGGGTCGCCGGTTTCGCCGCTGGTGTTGATGAATGCACAGCCGCGGAAGCCTTCGCAGGCGAACCAGGCCTTGAGCACGGTAAACAGGTTGAGCAAGCGCTCGGCCGGGGTGGGTGCCTGGTCGACTTCGCTTCTGTACCAGTGCATCCAGCGTTGGTCCCGGCGTTGCAGGGCGGCGACGACCAGCTCCTCCTTGTTGGCGAAGTAGCGGTAGATACTCTTTCTGGAGACGCCGGCGGTTTTCACCAGGAGATCCATGCCAGTGGCGGAAATGCCACTTTTGTAGATCAACTTTTCGGTGACATCCAGGATGATGTCGCGGGTGTCATTGCTATTGATTTCGTTCATGTGGCCAACAGTAGAACGACCGTTCTCCTTGGTCAAATGTTATTTTTGCGGCGTTCATTAAAAAGCCTTCGCTGGCAAGCCAGCTCCCACGGGGAGTGCGATCAAACTGTAGGAGCTGGCTTGCCAGCGAAGGCGTCCGATCAGACACCAACAAGACCCAAACCGAACGATGGTGTAAGCTCTCAAGCTCTTCGGATTCGACCCATTGCGAGCCCTATGCCGTCGCTTTTCAAACGCTCCCTGCTGCCTAAACTACGCAGTTTTCCGCTGACCGCCGATGCCGTCACCATCCTCTCTGGCGCCGCCGAGTTCCGTCGTTGCCTGCTGGAAAAAATCGCCAGCGCCACCCAGCGCATCTATATCGTCGCGCTGTACCTGCAACAGGACGAGGCCGGCCAGGAAATTCTCGATGCCTTGCACGCGGCCAAACTGGCGCGTCCGCACCTGGACGTGGTGGTGGTGGTTGACTGGCTGCGCGCCCAGCGCGGGCTGATCGGTGCCGGCAAGCAGCCGGGCAACTCGGCCTGGTATCAGGAAATGACCCGCACCCGTGAAAGCGTCGTGCCGGTGTATGGCGTACCCGTGCAGACCCGCGAGCTGTTCGGCGTGCTGCACCTGAAGGGTTTTGTCATCGATGACTGCGTGCTCTACAGCGGTGCGAGCCTGAATAACGTCTACCTGCACCAGTTCGACAAGTACCGTTACGACCGTTACCACCTGCTGCACAACCGCGCCTTGGCCGACTCGATGCATCACCTGGTGCAACACGGCCTGGTGGCCTCCAAGGCGGTGCATCGCCTGGACCTGCCAAACCTGCCGACCACCCGCAGCCTGCGCAACGACATCGGCGACCTGCGTAGCCGCCTCAAGCACGCGGCCTACGACACCACCCAGGGCTCTACGGATAAAAGTGGATTGTCGGTCAGCCCGTTACTGGGCGTCGGCAAGAACAACCCGTTGAGTCGGGTGATCATCGAGCTGATCGCCAGCGCCCGGCATCAGCTGACCATCTGCACGCCTTACTTCAACCTGCCATTGGCGGTGACCCGGGAGATCAATCGGGCGCTGGCCAGGGGGGTGAAGATCGACATCGTGGTCGGTGACAAGACCGCCAACGATTTCTACATCCCGCCGAGCGAACCGTTCAAGGTGATTTCGGCGCTGCCGTATCTGTACGAGATCAGCCTGCGCCGTTTTGCCAAGCGGCATCAGCGCAACATCGACAGCGGCCAGTTGAACCTGCACCTGTGGAAGGACGGCGACAACACTTATCACCTCAAGGGCATGTGGGTCGATCAGCGCTACACCTTGCTGACCGGCAATAACCTCAACCCGCGGGCGTTTCGTCTCGACCTGGAAAACGCCTTGCTGATCGACGATCCGCACAACGAACTGCTGGAACCGCGCCGCACTGAGCTTGCGCAGATTTTCCAGCACACCCGACGCATCGAGCGCTACCAGGACCTGCAAACCCTGCCGGATTACCCGGCGGGGGTGGCGAAGTTTCTCAAACGGGTGAGCAGGGTGAGGGTTGAGCGGCTGCTCTACCGCATTCTTTAAGGCCGAAAAAAGCTTCGCTGGCAAGCCAGCTCCTACAGGTTCAACGTCGATCACATAATTACGTGATCGACCTAAAACCCTGTAGGAGCTGGCTTGCCAGCGAAAGCGTCCGCCCAGACGCTACAAATCTCAGTTCAACCCCAACTTTCCCCGCAACGTCGACAAATCCTCAGCCAGCGTATTCACCGGCCCAACCAACGCCTTGCGATCATTTTCCTTCACCTTGTCGTAAGTCTTGAAACCGCCATCCTGGGTTTTGTACTTCGCCAGGATCTTGTCCACCGTGGCAAAGTTCTTATCTACCTTGGCGACAAACGCCGCGTCCTGCTGCTCGATCTGCGCCCGGAACAGGTCGACGATCTTCTTCGCCCCGTCGATATTGCCCTGGAAGTCATAAAGGTCGGTGTGGCTGTAGCGATCTTCCTCACCGGAGATCTTGGTCGCGGCGACTTCTTCCAGCAGCGCCGCGGCGCCGCCGACGACTTTTTCCGGCGGGAAGGTCAGGCCGGCGACGCGGGTTTGCAGGTCTTCGACGTCCTTGTTCAAGCCATCGGCGAGTTCCCCCAGGCCCTGGGTGCTGTTTTGCGAGAACAGCGAGTACTCGATGCGGTGGAAGCCGGTGAAGTCTTCGGCTGTCACGCCTTTTTCATGGTCGTCGACGCGGGAGTCGATCGAGGCATCGAGGTCACTGAACAGCTCGGCGATCGGCTCGATCGACTCGTAGTAGACGCGCGTCGGCGCATAGAGTTTTTTCGCGGTCGCCAGGTCGCCTTTTTTCACCGCGTCGGTGAACTGCCGGGTGTGGCTGGCCAGTTCATCCAGTTGCTCGATGACGTAGATCTTGTAGTCCGAAATCGGCTGCACCAACTCCAGCGGCGCCGTTGCCGCGAATGCCGAAAGCGGGGAGTTGAGCAAGCCTAGGGTCAGCAATAACGCGAGTGGCGACTTTTTCATGGGGCGGTTCCGTCGGGGTTGTGGTGGTCAGATTGTTGTTTTGGCTTGTGTGGCTTCAAGCAGCGAGCGGCCCAGGAAATCCTGGTCACCGGTGACACCCGGCAGTGTGAAGAAGTACCCGCCGCCGACTGGCTTGAGGTATTCCTCCAGCGGTTCGCCGTTGAGTCGGGTTTGCACGGCAATGAAGCCTTTCTCCAGATCGGCCTGGTAACAGATGAAGAGCAGACCCATGTCGAGTTGGCCGTTCTTGTTTACACCGTTGGAATAGTTGAAGGGCCGGCGCAGGATCAGGTTGGCCTGGGTCGCGGCGGTGCGCGGGTTGGCCAGGCGGATATGCGCGTCGAGCCGGGTCAGCTTGCCTTGGGGGTCCTTGCCGTAGTCGGGGACTTGCGATTCATGCTGGCCGCCCATGGGCGCACCGCTGGCCTTGACCCGGCCCAGAATGCTTTCCTGTTCCTGCAGCGGCGTACGGTCCCAGCGCTCGACGAAGTTGCGGATAATCCGCACCGCCTGATAGCTGCCATTGGCCGCCCAGGCCGGCTCGTCGCTGCCGGGCTGAACCCAGACGATGCGGTCCATGGCTTGGGCATTGTTGGAATCGGGGTTGGCCGAGCCGTCGCGAAAACCCAGGAAGTTGCGCGCGCTCTGTGCCGGCATACCCGGTTTGGCCGGGGCTTGGGGCGGCACGCTGCCTTCCTGCTTCCAGCGCACCAGGAGCAAGTCCGGCAGATTCTTCACGATGTCGCGCAGGGCGTGGATGTTGGTATCGGCGGTGTTGGCGCAGAACTGGATGCTCAGGTCGCCGTGGCAGCAATCGGCTTCCAGCGCATCGTTGGGGAAGCCGACCATCCGGATCAAACGCTTGGGCTTGACGTCGCTCAGGCCGAAACGCTCGTCGAACAGCGATGCGCCCACAGACACGGTGATGGTCAGGTTATCCGGCGTGACCACCGGCCCGAGAATCCCCGAATCCACCGGGGGCAGTTTCGGATCGACCTGAGCCACCGCGCCGCCCTTCATCAAAAACGCAATGCGTTGATTCAGGGTGCGAAACAGCCGCTCCAGGTCATCGCGATCGCTGGCCAGCACATCAAAGGCCACCAGCATGCCGGACGCCGGGCGTGGGGTGATGATGCCGCTCTGGTGTTTGCCATGGAAATCATGGCGGTCATGGGTGCGCTCGCTGCTGGGCGCCTCGGTCACTTGCGCGAGGCTGGCGGCCATGGCCGGGCAGCTCAAGGCTCCACCTGCCAGTGCGACACCGGCGGCGCCCATGCCCATCAGGACCCGGCGGCGCTGAAGGTTGAATTGCTCTGAATCGTTCATCTGAAAGTCGTCTTCTGCTTACAGGCCGGAAAGGCCAAGGGCGGGGTCTATGGCATCGAGTGCGGCGGCCAGTGCCTTGGCCTTGTCGGCGATCTGTTGGCGTTGTTCGGCGCTCACGCTGTCGTAGCTGGCATAACCGTCGCCGACCTTGAAGCCGTTGAGTTCGCCATCGAAGTCGGCCAGGGCCGTGTCGATGTTTGCCAGCAGTGGCGCGGCGGATTTGCCCAGCAATGGGCGCAGCAGCACGACCACTTTGCGGCTGGCATCAAGGTTGCCGGCGAAGCCGTTGAGATCGCTGTGGCTGTAGCGCTCCTCTTCGCCCGTGTTGGCTCGCACCTGGGCGATGTTGTCGAGATTGCGTACCACGATGCTCACCAGTTGCTCCGGCGCCAGGGACTGGGCCAGTAACTGTTGCTTGAGCGCCGTGACGTCCGTCAGCAGGCGCTGGGCAAGCGGTGCCAGGCGGTCGAGGTTGCGTTGCTCGAACAACGCATATTCGAGGCGATGGAAGCCCACGAAACCCGGATCCTGTTCGCGCTGTTCGAAGTAGTCCGCACGGGCGTTGATCGCGTTGTTCAATTGCCCCAGGCGTTGAGCGGCGGGCGCCAGTCTCTGATATGCAGCGCGCGCCGGCAGGTACAGCGCCTGCGCCTGTTCGAGGTCGCCGGCCCCAATGGCTTGCTCCAGGGCCGTGACCGCCTTGGTCAGCATCGAACCCTGGGTGCTCAGGTACACGCGGTACTCCGACAGCGGCCCGACAAACGCCAGTAAGGCAGGCCCGGCCTTGGCGGCGGCTTCCGACGCCGCCGTCGGGGTAACGTGCAGCGTGCCGCGCGGGTTGCTCAGCAGGCCGCAAGTGATGGTGTAATCGCCGGGCAGCAGGTTGGCGTTGATCACCTGGCTCAGTCCGGGCGCGATGTTTTCCCGTTCCTCGATCACCAGCACACCGTCGAGGATTTCCCATTCGACGGCGCGATCGGAACGGTTGACGATGCGAAAGCTGGAACGCCCGGCCGGCACCGTCAGGGCGTTCGGCTCGCAGCTGTGGCCGGCAATGGTCACCAGCACCTGGTCATGGTTGGCCTGGCGTTCGCGCTTGGCCGCGGCCAATTGCGCGGCATAGTAGAACAGGCCGCCGGCGGCGATCATCACGATCACCGAACCGGCCACCGCCCAGCGCAAGGCTCGGGGTGGGGAGACCTGGGGTGGAGTTTGATCTGGCATGGTTGCCCTTACTGACTGGAAGCGGGGGAATGGACTAACCCTGTAGGAGCGAGCTTGCTCGCGAAAAACCATTGGGCGCCGCTGGAAATCTGGTTTGGCGCGTTATCGTTCACGACCATCGCGAGCAAGCTCGCTCCTACAGGGGCGCGGTGCAGGGATGAAGAACATGACCGCCGCCACCAGCAGATAAATCAGATAGGCCCCGAGGGTGCTGACGGTCGGGGCGTCCTGGTAACCGAACATCCCGGCCAGCACCGAGCCCAGTGGGCCGTCCATCGGCAGCGAGGTGCTGAAATCGAAGAGCACGGTCTGCCAGTGATTCCAGATCCCGGCCTCATGCAGCGCCTGCACCGAGTTGGCCAGGATTCCCGCCGCCACCACGAGGATGAACAGCCCGGTCCAGCGGAAAAACGCACCGAGATTGAGGCGCATGCTGCCGCTGTAGATCAGGAAACCGACGACGATGGCCAGCACCAGGCCGAGCAGGGCGCCCAAGGGGGCCGCCGGGCCTTCGCTTTGCTGGAATACCGCGAGCAGGAAAAACACCGTCTCCAGGCCTTCGCGGGCCACGGCGAAAAACACCATGGCGATCAGCGCGAACACCTGGTTCCGGGTGCCGGCCAACGCGTGATCGAGGGAAACGTGCAGCGAGTGCTTGATCGAACGCGCCACCTTGCGCATCCAGAACACCATGGAACTGAGAATGCCGACCGCTACCAGGCCGACCAGACCCTCAAACAGCTCCTGCTGCTTCTGCGGAAACTCGGCGCTGACCAACTCCAGGCCACCGCCCACCAACAGCGCGAGGGCGGCGGCGAGGAACACCCCGATCCACACCGCGGGCATCCATTGGCCGCGGCCGGTCTGCTTGAGATAACTGGCGATAATGCCAACGATCAAAGCGGCTTCAATGCCTTCGCGCAGCATGATCAGGAAAGGAACGAGCATTCAGCACCGTGGGGAATTAGATAGGGTGCTAAGTTGTAACATAATGACACTCATTCCCATATGGGAGTGATTGACAGTTACCTGAACCTAAGCTGAACAATCGTTAAGATGTTAGCCGTCTTGCTGGCGATGGGACCGCTGGATATTGCATCCGGCTTCAGGACGCCTTCGCTGGCAAACTCGCTACGCACTTAAATCAGGACGCAAGCATGGGCCTCATGGACGATTACTCATGATCTCTATTGTCGATCGCTTTTCACCGTATACCGAAGCGCTGAACGTCTCATCTTTTCGCAATTTGCTCATCGGTCAAAGCCTCTCGATGGCCGGTGACGCTATTTGCCTGGCCGCGTTGCCGATAGCCCTTATTCGAAGTGGATTCGCAGCGGACGTGTTCGGTTTTGTCATGGCGGCAGTCGGGGTAGGTACCGTGATGGGGGCCTTGGCCGGAGGTTTGCTGGCGGATCGACAGTCGGCGAAACAGGTGCTGATTTACACCGATACGGCTCGGGGTATTGCGCAGCTCACCGCCGTGGCGCTGATCTTCTGCGGTGCGCCTTGGTGGTGCCTGATCTTTGCCTATCTGATCTTTGGCATCGGCATCGGGGTATCCCGTCCGTGTGCCCAGGTACTGCTCGTCAATTTGCTGCCCAAGCAAGCACTGGTTGCCGGCAATGGTGCGATGAACTTTGTCGATAACCTGGTTGCTGTGCTGTTTCCCGCGACGCTGGGCGTGTTCATCATTTTCTGGGACCCGGTCTGGGGCATCTTGATCGATGGTCTGACGTTCTTTTGCGCTGCCGTTTATACGGCGAAGTTGCCCGATATAGAGCGACGTGAGTGCGAGGAGGGGATCTCGATCCGAGAAGCGGTCAGCGGCATTAGCGTTATTACCGGCAATTCCATGCTCTCGCTGGGTTTTGCAGCCACGCTGGTGGTGAACGTATTGTGCTTTCCGATTTTTCTGGTCGTCGCACCCTATGCCATCAGCGATCGCTTCAGTCAGGAAATGTGGGGACTGTGTCTGGCCGCGTCGGGATTCGGTGCGTGCATTGGATCTGTCATCACGGTTCTCGCTTGCGGCCATGAGCGACTGATCAGTCTTGCCGTGGCCTGCGGCTTGCTGCTGGCTGGCGCGATGGCGCTTCTCGGCATGGGAAGCTCGTTCTGGATGGCGATACTGGGGGCGACCTTCGTGGGCATCGTCGAAGCGGCCTGGTTGACGGGATGGGCCACCGCGATGCAGACACTGTCTCCCGAGAAGGACCTCGGCAAAGTGGTGGCGGTCGATACGTTCTTTACCAGTGGCCTGCACCCCTTCATTTATCTAGGAAGCGGAGTCGTCGGCGGGCTGGTGGGTTACTCCCAGACCCTTTCCCTCACGGCAATCGTCAGTGCCGTAGGAACACTGTTGATTGTGCTGGCGGCTTTTACGGTCATGCCAAGGCGAGCTCAAAAACTGTAGGAGCCAGTCTGGCTCCTACCGGACATGACAGGATCAAGCGTTACGATGCCGCAAACTACGCTCCATCCGCGCAATCCCTTCTTCCAGCAATGACCGCGGGCAGCCGAAGTTCAGGCGCACGAACTGTTTGCAGTCATCGCCGAAATCCAGGCCAGGGCTCAGACCGACCTTGGCCTGTTCGAGGAAGAACTGTTGCGGGTTATCCAGCTCCAGCGCTGAGCAATCGAGCCAGGCCAGGTAAGTGCTTTGCGGCACGTTCAGGGTGATGCCCGGCAAACGGCTGCGCACGGCGTCGACCAGGTAATCGCGGTTGGCCTGCAGGTAGTCTTTCAATGCGGCGAGCCACGGCGCGGCTTCGCTGTAGGCGACGCGGGTGGCTTCCATGCCCAGCGGGTTGACGCTGTCGACCATGCCGCAACGGGCATGATTGACCTTCTCGCGCAGGTGGCGGTCCTGGATGATCATGAACGAGGTCTTCATGCCGGCGATGTTGTAGGCCTTGCTGGCCGACATCAACGTGATGGTGCGCTGGGCGATTTGCGGGCTCAGGGACGCCATCGGCAAGTGCTGGCGACCGTCGAAGCACAGTTCGGCGTGGATCTCGTCGGAAATGATCCAGGCCTCGTTGGCCAGGCAGATGTCGGCAATGGCCAGCAGTTCTTCGCGGCCGAACGTTTTGCCCAACGGGTTGTGCGGGTTGCTCAGCAGCAGCGCGCCGCCGCCTTGCAGGGACTCGTTCAAGGTCGACAGTGGCGTGGCGTAGGTGCCGTCCGGCTGCGGGTCGAAGGTCAGTTCGACCTTGTTCAGGCCCCAATGGCCTGGCGCGTGACGCAGGGGCGGGTAGTTCGGCACTTGCACGACCACGTTCTGTGCCGGCTGTACCAGCGCCTTGAGGGCCATGTTGAAGCCCGACTCGACGCCCGGCAGGAAGATCAGCTCCTGCGGCTCGACACGCCAGGCGTACTTGTTCCACAAATCGGCCACGATGGCTTCGCGCAAATCGTCCTTGGCCATGCTGTAGCCGAGCAGCGGGTGTTCCAGGCGCTTTTGCAGGGCCTGGACGATCACCGGCGGCGCGGCGAAATCCATGTCGGCGACCCACATCGGCAGCACGTCGGCCGGGTAGCGGCTCCATTTGGTGCTGCCAGTGTCGTGGCGATCGAACACCTGATCAAAATCGAAAGTCATGCGCAAATCTCATAAAGGCCGGGTAATCATGGTGGCCATGATAAGCGCCAATCCCTGTGGGAGCGAGCGGGACCTGTAGGAGCTGCCGCAGGCTGCGATCTTTTGATCTTGCTTTAAAAAAATCAAAAGATCGCAGCCTCGTTGCACTCGGCAGCTCCTACAGGGGGCGCGTCGCCCGACGGTCGGTTGTCATGGTGAATTCGACAGCCTTGTCTAAAATTCAAGAGGCGGTAGCCAGACTGCCGCCACCGTGATTGTCCAGAAAAACCCGCCAAAGCAGCGGATTTCCACCTGATCAGGAGTGCACGATGGACCTCAGCCGTCGTCAGTTCTTCAAGGTCGCCGGTATCGGCCTTGCAGGCTCGAGCCTGGGCGCGTTGGGCATGGCCCCGACTGCCGCCTTCGCCGAGCAGGTGCGCCACTTCAAGCTCGCCCACACCCATGAAACCCGTAACACCTGCCCGTATTGCTCGGTCGGTTGCGGGTTGATCATGTACAGCCAGGGCGATACTGCCAAGAACGTCGCGCAAAACATCATCCATATCGAAGGCGACGCCGACCACCCGGTCAACCGCGGCACCCTGTGCCCCAAAGGCGCAGGTTTGCTCGACTTCATTCACAGCCCCGGCCGCCTGCAATACCCGCAGGTGCGCAAGCCCGGCAGCAGTGAGTGGACGCGCATTTCCTGGGATGAAGCGCTCGATCGCGTCGCCGACCTGATGAAGGCCGACCGCGACGCCAACTTCATCGAGAAGAACGACCAGGGCCAGACGGTCAACCGCTGGCTCACCACCGGTTTTCTCGCGGCATCGGCGGCGTCCAACGAAGCGGGCTACATCACCCACAAGGTGGTGCGCAGCCTCGGCATGCTGGGGTTCGATAACCAGGCGCGTGTCTGACACGGCCCGACGGTGGCAAGTCTTGCCCCGACGTACGGCCGTGGAGCCATGACCAACCACTGGACCGATATCGCCAACGCGAACCTGGTCCTGGTGATGGGCGGCAACGCAGCAGAAGCGCACCCATGTGGCTTCAAATGGGTGACCGAAGCCAAGGCGCACAACAAGGCGCGGCTGATCGTGGTCGATCCGCGTTTTACCCGGACCGCCTCGGTGGCCGATTATTACGCGCCGATCCGCACCGGAACCGACATCGCCTTCATGGGCGGGTTGATCAATTACCTGTTGACCGAGGACAAGATCCAGCACGAATACGTGCGCAACTACACCGACGTATCGTTCATCGTCAAGGCCGGCTATGGCTTCGAGGACGGGATTTTCAGTGGCTATGACGCGGCCAAGCGTACGTACACGGACAAGTCCGGCTGGGGCTATGAACTCGGTGAAGACGGTTTTGCCAAAGTCGACCCGACCTTGCAGGACCCGCGCTGCGTCTATCAACTGATGAAGCAGCATTACAGCCGTTACAACATCGAACTGGCGAGCCAGATTTGCGGCATGCCGGTCGACGCCATGCAGAAAATCTGGGAGGAGATCGCCACTTGCTCGACGCCGGGCAAGACCATGACCATCCTCTATGCCCTGGGTTGGACCCAGCACTCGATTGGCGCGCAGATCATCCGCAGCGCGGCGATGGTGCAACTGTTGCTGGGCAACGTCGGCATGCCGGGCGGGGGCGTGAATGCCTTGCGCGGGCATTCCAATATCCAGGGCCTGACCGACCTGGGCCTGCTGTCCAACGCGCTGCCGGGTTATCTCACGCTGGCCGGCGATGCCGAGCAGGACTACAACGCCTACATCCTCAAGCGCACGCAGAAACCGCTGCGGCCCGGGCAACTGTCCTACTGGCAGAACTACAGCAAATTCCACGTGAGTCTGATGAAAGCCTGGTACGGCGCCAATGCCACACTGGAAAACAACTGGGCGTACGACTATCTGCCGAAACTGGATATTCCCAACTACGACATCCTCAAGGTGTTCGACCTGATGGGCCAGGGCAAGGTCAACGGCTACATGTGCCAGGGCTTCAACCCGATTGCGGCGCTTCCGGACAAAAACCGCGTGATGGCCGCGCTGGCCAAGCTCAAGTGGCTGGTGGTGATGGACCCGCTGGCCACCGAAACCTCGGAGTTCTGGCAAAAGGTCGGGCCATACAACGACGTCAACAGCGCCGACATCCAGACCGAAGTGATTCGCCTGCCCACCACCTGCTTTGCCGAGGAAGACGGTTCGCTGGTCAACAGCAGTCGCTGGCTGCAATGGCACTGGAAGGGCGCCGACGGCCCTGGGGAGGCGTACACCGACATCCGTATCATGAGCGAGCTGTTCCTGCGCCTGCGCCAGCGCTATCAGGCCGATGGCGGGGCCTATCCCGACCCGCTGCTGAAACTGTCGTGGCCGTACAAGGTGCCCGACGAACCGTCACCGGAAGAACTGGCCAAGGAGGTCAACGGCTACGCCGTCACCGACTTTACCGACGCCACGGGGGCGCTGATCAAGGGCAATACGCAACTGGCCGGGTTCGGCCAGCTCAAGGACGACGGCGGCACGGCGTCCGGTTGCTGGATTTTCTGTGGCAGCTGGACCGAAACCGGCAATCAGATGGCCCGGCGTGACAACAACGACCCCTATGGCATGCACCAGCACCAGGGTTGGGCCTGGGCCTGGCCGGCGAACCGGCGGATTCTCTACAACCGCGCTTCGGCCGACCCGCAAGGCAAGCCCTGGGACGAGAAAAAGCGCCTGGTGTGGTGGAACGGCAAGGCCTGGGCCGGTACCGATGTGCCGGACTTCAAGGCTGACGTGGCGCCGGAAGCGGGGATGAATCCATTCATCATGAACCCCGAAGGCGTGGCGCGGTTTTTCGCCGTCGACAAGATGAACGAAGGCCCATTCCCCGAGCACTACGAGCCGTTCGAGACGCCGATCGGCATCAACCCGCTGCACCCGCAGAACAAGAAAGCCACCAGCAACCCGGCGGCGCGGATCTTCGATTCGGTCTGGGATTCCCTGGGCGTGGCCAAGGACTACCCGTACGCCGCCACCAGCTACCGGCTGACCGAGCATTTCCACTTCTGGAGCAAGCACTGCAAGCTCAACGCGATCACCCAGCCCGAGCAGTTCGTCGAGATCGGCGAAGTGCTGGCCAGGGAAAAAGGCATCGTCGCCGGCGACCGGGTGCGGGTCAGCAGCAAGCGTGGCTTCATCGAAGCGGTGGCGGTGGTGACCAAGCGGATTCGTCCGCTGCAGGTCAACAACCAGGTGGTGCACCAGATCGGTATCCCGTTGCACTGGGGCTTCACCGGGCTCACGCGCCACGGCTACCTGACCAACACCCTGGTGCCGTTCCTCGGCGATGGCAACACCCAGACCCCGGAATCCAAGTCATTCCTGGTCAACGTGGAGAAAGTCTAAATGGCCAGCCAAGACATCATTGCCCGCTCGGCCACCACCACCGTGCCCCCATCGGTACGCGACCAGGAGGAAGTCGCCAAGCTGATCGACACCACCAAGTGCATTGGCTGCAAGGCCTGCCAGGTCGCCTGCTCGGAATGGAACGAGCTGCGCGACGAGGTCGGCCACAACCTTGGTACCTACGACAACCCCCAGGACCTGACTGCAGAAACCTGGACCCTGATGCGTTTCACCGAGCACGAAACCGACGCCGGCAACCTCGAATGGCTGATCCGCAAGGACGGCTGCATGCACTGCGCCGAACCCGGTTGCCTGGCCGCGTGCCCCAGTCCCGGGGCGATCATCAAGCACGCCAACGGCATCGTCGATTTCAACCAGGATCACTGCATCGGCTGCGGCTACTGCATCACCGGTTGCCCGTTCAACATTCCGCGCATCTCGCAAAAGGACCACAAGGCCTACAAATGCACCCTGTGCTCGGATCGGGTGGCGGTGGGGCTGGAGCCGGCCTGCGTGAAAACCTGTCCGACCGGCGCCATCGTGTTCGGCTCCAAGCAGGACATGAAGGAACACGCCGCCGAACGCATCGTCGACCTCAAGAGCCGCGGCTTCGACAACGCCGGGCTGTACGACCCTGCCGGTGTCGGCGGCACTCACGTGATGTATGTGTTGCACCACGCCGACACGCCGAAGCTGTACGCCGGCCTGCCGAGCGATCCGGTGATCAGCCCGTTGGTCGATCTGTGGAAAGGTGTGAGCAAACCCCTGGGCCTGTTGGCCATGGGACTGGCGGTACTGGCCGGATTTTTCCACTACGTGCGCGTCGGCCCGCAGGTGGTCGAGGAGGATGAGCTGCCGCCGCCCATCGATCCTGCCGTACATGAAGTCGATCCGACGGTGCACACCTATGATCCGAAGCGGGAGGACAGGCCATGATCCGCAAACAGATCCTGCGCTATACCGCCAACCAGCGCACCAACCACTGGCTGGTGGCGATCCTGTTTTTCATGGCGGGGCTGTCCGGGCTGGCGCTGTTTCATCCGGCGCTGTTCTGGCTGAGCCACCTGTTCGGTGGCGGGCCTTGGACGCGCATCCTGCACCCGTTCATGGGCGTGGTGATGTTCGTGTTGTTCCTCGGGTTGGTGGTGCAGTTCTGGCGCGCCAACTACTTCATCGACAACGATCGCCTGTGGCTGCGGCGCATCGACCGGGTGATGAAAAACGAAGAGGAGGGCGTGCCTCCCATCGGCAAGTACAACCCCGGGCAGAAGCTGCTGTTCTGGACTTTACTGCTGTGCATGTTGGGACTGCTGTTCACGGGGCTGGTGATCTGGCGCGCGTATTTCAGCGAGTACTTCGGCATCACCACGATTCGCTGGGCGATGCTGCTGCACGCGCTGGCCGGTTTCGTGCTGATCCTCTGCATCATCGTGCACATCTACGCCGGCATCTGGATCAAGGGCTCGGTCAACGCCATGCTGCATGGTTGGGTCAGCCGCGCCTGGGCCAGGAAACATCACGAACTCTGGTACCGCGAAGTGACCCGTGACGACGAGCGTCCGCGTCCCGACCCACCGCTGGGCAAAAAAGGATAACGATTTGGCCACCATCCTGGAGCCGGGACAGATCGAAGCGGCGGCGACATCGCCGCCGTTTCTGCACCTTCCACCGCAAAACCTGTTCGCCTTGCGCGCGCTGCGCCTGGAGCGCCTTGCCGAAGGGCATCCGCTGGCCGATTACCTGCGCCTGGTTGCGGGGTTGTGCAACGTACAGCAGCAGCTGATGGACGATCCACCCGCGGCGGCAGTGCCGGACCCGCAACGCATCCGCCTGTGCCTGGAGCATGGCCTGCCGCCGTTTGCCGCCGACAGCCTGGTGCGCGAGGACGCGTGGCTGGCGTATCTGCAGGGGCTGTTGCAGCACTATCAGCCACCGCCACAGCCGGCGGTGGAAAACGCCGTGGCGACCTTGCGTGAGGCCAGCGTCGGGCAACTCAAGGCCTGGGCCATTGCCCTGGTCAGCGGGCAGTTCGCCTTGTTGCCGGCGGCGCTGGTGCCATTCCTGGGGGCGGCCTTGCAAGTTGCCTGGAGCCATTGGTTGCTGAGCACAAAGGACCTCACGTTGAAACCCGGCAACAGCCTCAACCAATGCCCGGCTTGCGGTTCACCGGCCATGGCCGGGGTGATCCGCCATCGCGGCAAATACAACGGCTTGCGCTACCTGGTGTGCTCACTGTGTGCCTGCGAATGGCATGTGGTGCGGGTCAAGTGCGTGTATTGCGAGCAGAGCAAAGGCTTGCAATACGTGAGCCTCGACAGCGACAGCGACCGCCACGCCGCGGACAAGGCACCGCTGCGCGCGGAAACCTGCCCTGGTTGCCACAGTTATCTCAAGCAGCTTTATCTCGAATGCGACGCCGAAGCCGAAGCCTTGTCCGCCGACCTGAGCAGCCTGATCCTCGACATGCGCCTGGAGCAGGAGGGCTTTGTGCGTCCTGCGCCCAATCTGTTGCTGGCCCCCGGGGGCGACTGAAGCGAGCGTCTACACTCAGGCGGTCAACCTTTGCCGGAGCGCCTGATGTCCGCCCGATCTGCCAGCCAAGCCTTGCGACTGCCTTCGATCGACAGCCTGCTACGCCATCCGGCCTGCCAGCCGCTGGCCGAACGTTATGGGCGCGACGCCTTGCTCGCCAGCCTGCGCCAGTTGCTCGATGACTTGCGCGAACCGGTCCTGGCAGGACTTCTCAACGAGGTCGAACTTACCCCGAACGTGCTGGCGGGCAGGGCGGGCGAGCGTCTGGCCAGCCAGCACCGCAGCCACGTGCGCCGGGTGTTCAACCTCACCGGCACGGTCCTGCACACCAACCTGGGCCGCGCCTTGTTGCCGGAGGAAGCCATCGACGCCGTGCAAATGGCCGCGCGCTATCCGTTGAACCTGGAATTCGACCTGCACAGCGGCAAGCGCGGCGACCGCGACGACCTGATCGAGGGCCTGATCCGCGAGCTGACCGGCGCCGAGGCGGTGACCGTGGTCAACAACAATGCCGCTGCGGTATTGCTGACCCTCAACAGCCTGGGCGCGCGCAAGGAAGGCATCATCTCCCGGGGCGAGCTGATCGAAATCGGCGGCGCCTTTCGCATCCCTGACATCATGGCGCGGGCCGGAGTGAAACTGGTCGAGGTCGGCACCACCAACCGCACCCACGCCCGTGACTACGAAGCCGCCATCGGCCCGCGCAGCGGCTTGATCATGCGGGTGCATGCGAGCAACTACAGCATCGAGGGTTTCACCACCCGGGTGCCGACCGCCGAGCTGGCGCAACTGGCGCACCAACATGGCTTGCCGCTGCTCGAAGACCTCGGCAGCGGCAGTCTGCTGGACCTGACCCGTTGGGGCTTGCCGGCCGAACCGACGGTGCGCCAGGCCCTGCTCGATGGCGCGGACATCGTCACCTTCAGCGGCGACAAGTTGCTCGGTGGCCCGCAAGCCGGGTTGATTGTCGGGCGCAAGGCGTTGATCACGCGGATCAAGAAAAACCCGCTCAAACGTGCGTTGCGGGTCGACAAGCTGACTCTGGCAGCGCTCGAAGCGGTACTGGGGCTGTACCGCAACCCGGATCGACTGGCTGAGCGCCTGCCGAGCTTGCGCCTGCTGACGCGTACGCAGGCCGACATCCTCGCTCAGGCTGAACGTCTGCAACCGTCATTGGCACGGGTGATGGGCGCTCATTGGAGTGTCAGCGCAATGCCGGCGCTGGGCATGATCGGCAGCGGCAGCCAACCGGTGGCGCGCTTGCCCAGTGCCGCGCTGTGCCTGCGACCGCTTACCTCCAAACGTCTGCGCGGGCGAAGCCTGCTTGGGCTCGAAGAAGCGCTGCGCGCCTTGCCGATCCCGGTGCTCGGGCGCATCGACGACGACGCCTTGTGGCTGGACCTGCGGCAACTGGACGACGAACCGGCCTGGCTGGCGCAACTCGATCAATTGCAGGTGACCTGAGATGATCGTCGGCACTGCCGGGCACATCGACCATGGCAAGACCGCATTGCTCGAGGCACTGACCGGGCAGGCCGGTGATCGACGCCGCGAAGAGCGCGAACGCGGCATGACCATCGACCTCGGCTACCTTTACGCCGCCCTCGAGCCGGGCGCGGCCCTCACCGGTTTTATCGACGTACCCGGGCATGAACGCTTCACCCACAACATGCTCGCCGGCGCACAGGGCATCGACCTGGTGTTGCTGGTGGTAGCCGCCGACGACGGCGTGATGCCGCAGACCCGGGAACACCTGGCCATCGTCGAACTGTTGGGCATTCCCCGCGCACTCGTGGCGATCAGCAAATGCGACCGGGTCGAATCCTCCCGGGTGCAAGAGGTGCGCGAGCAAATCCAATCCTTGTTGGCGCCCGGGCCCTATGCCATTGCCCCGTTGATCACGCTGTCGAGCGTGACCGGGCAGGGCATCGACACCCTGCGCCAGGCGTTGCTCGATGCCCAGCGTGAAGTGCGGCAACGCAGCCTGGCTGGTGGCTTTCGCCTGGCAATCGATCGGGCCTTCAGCGTCGCAGGCGCCGGGATCGTGGTCACCGGCACGGCGCTGTCCGGCGAGGTGGCGGTGGGCGATACGCTGTTGCTCGGTCCCCTCGGCAAACCCGTGCGGGTGCGTGGCCTGCATGCGCAGAATCAAGCCGCCGAACGTGCGTCCGCAGGACAGCGCGTTGCCTTGAACCTGAGCGCGGATCGCCTGGCGCTGGAGCAGATTCATCGCGGCCAGTGGCTGTCGACGCAGTGGCTGCACGCACCGACGCAGCGCCTGGATATCGACCTGCAGTTATTGCCCGGGGAGCCTCGCGCCTTCGAGCATTTTCAACCGGTGCATGTGCATATCGGCACTCAAGACGTGACCGGGCGCGTGGCCCTGCTGGAGGGCTCCAGCCTGGCGCCGGGTGAGCGGATGTTCGCGCAGATCCTGCTCAATGCGCCGGTGCAGGCCGTGAAGGGCGATCCGCTGATCCTGCGTGACCAGAGCGCGCAACGGACCCTGGGCGGCGGTCGCGTGCTCGATCCGTTCGCACCGAGCCGACACCGGCGCAGTCCCGAGCGACTGGCGCAGCTACAGGCGTTGCGGGCGAGCACTGGCCTGGAAGCCGTCATGCCGACACTGCTGGCCAACAGTGACAGCGGGCTTGACCTGCAACGCCTGGAACGCCAGTTCAACCATCCGCGGGCAAACTGGGTGTTGCCGGATGACGTGCGCCTGATCGACACCCGCCAGGGTCCGCTGTTGTTCAGCGCCGGCCGCTGGCAGGCCTTGAAAGCGGATGTGTTGGAGCATCTGGCGCGCTTTCACCAATTGGAGCCGGACCAGATGGGGCCGGACCGCGATCGCCTGCGTCGATTCAGCGGCACGGCACTCGATCGCCCGTCCTTCATCAGTTTGCTCGACGAATTGCTGGCCGATGGGGTCATCACCACCAGCGGGCCATGGCTGCATCTGCCCAGTCATCAAGTGCGTTTGAGTGAAGAGGACGAAGCCCTTTGGCAACAGTTGCAGCCGCGGTTCGACGCCGCCGGGTTCAATTCGCCGTGGGTGCGCGAACTGGGTCATGATGAGGCCACCGTGCGCTTGCTGTTGCGCAAGATGGCCCGGCTGGGGCTGCTGCATCAAGTGGTCCGCGACCTGTTTTACACCGATGCGGTGATCCGGCGATTGGCGGCTATGCTGATGCAACTGGCCGAGGCTGACCCGGTGATCCAGGTGTCGGCGTTTCGCGATGCGGTGGGACTGGGGCGCAAGCGCAGCATCCAGATTCTCGAATATTTCGATCGGCTCGGGCTGACCCGGCGGTTTGGCGACAAACGCCATATCCGCCTGGACAATGCCCTGGCCCGGTCCACGGATCATTGATTTTTTGGAAGGTAATCGCGCCCGGTGGCGCGGCCGGGCTTCAAACCCGGTTGGGACGGCATCCGTTCCCGGGCAGGTTCGACTCCGGCTACCTTCCGCCAGTTTCCCTGGCTCGCGCAAAACTTTGGGGGTGAGCATCCTGCGCTAGCCAAGTTGGCTTATTTTAGCGGAGTAAACTGTCGAGGTAGAGCGTATGTGCAAGCTCCAGCCGGCATATCGGCATATCCTCGAAACGATTTCCAGGCCGAATCCATATCCTGCAACTGATTCAACTTCAGTGAGTGTATTTGAAATAACCAGGCTGTTCTGGTTGGCGGCAATCAGCAGGCGCTGTCCGCCGTGCTGGATGGCGTTGTTGATGAGGTTGTGAATCAAGCTTTTCAGCAGTATTGGGTCGGCGCTGATCATCAGGTCCTGTTTTACCTGAAGCTGGACACTCATCGAGTCAATTTTCGGTTGGTGTCGCAGCAGTGCGTCATTCAGCAGTTGTTGTAGATTAATGTTGGCGCATTTTTGACCGATCTTCTCGCGGCTTAGACAAAGGAACAGTTCAATCAAATCTTCCATGTCTCTTGATGCCTGCTGCAGGCGTTGAAGATTGCGCGCCTTTTTCGTCTCGTCGCAGCCGGGCAATTTAATGACAGCCAGGGAGTTTCTGATAATGCTCAGCGGAGTTCTTAACTCATGGCTCACATGTCGGGTGAAGGCTTGCTCTCTATCCAGTGTGTTTTCCAGGCGTTCAAGTGCTCCACTGATTACTCGGCTTAGAACACCTACTTCATCCTTGCGATGATTGCTTTCGAGCTGTTTGGTCTTGAGGGGGTGTCGGGACAGATCCTTGGCTAACTGCACAACCGGCGCGGATATGATTCGCGCCATGACAATCGAAACTACTGCGCCCGCTATTATAATGAGTCCGGCCAGTGCCCAGAGCAGACTGATTGTTGTTGGCGCAAAGCTGTCCAGGGAACTCATCTTGGACTCGTCAAGTATCATGTAGATCTTGTTGGCTGTGCCCGGCATTTTTTTGATGAGAACGTGCGTATCGCCGATTTCGTGCAGTCCCTCACTTAGTGGTTTGGCAAAGTCTGGCAATTCGAGGCTATCACCCCAGAACGTCTGCAGATAACTTGTATTGGGTAACGGTGTAGCGCTTGCGTCTTGCACGTACTCGCGCTCAAACGCCTCAAATTCACGCTTCAGGTAATGTTTGACGATGTAGTCCTCTGTCATCGAGATCGAGGCCCAGATCAACACGCTGTAAATGATCGCAACGAGGGTAGAAAAGGGGATCAGTATGGAGAGGATCCGGACAAAAAAGGAATTAGTGGGGGATCGCAAGCCGGTATCCTTTTCCGTGGAGGGTGACCAGTGAGTGATCCAGGTTCAGCTTGGCGAGTAGCCGTCTGAGGCGGTAGATGTGGGTGCGCAGTGGATCGCTGTCGGGTGGGTCAGAATCGGGCCAGATAGCGAGTTCAAGCTGCCTTCTGCTGAGGGGGCTTGGGGCTGCCTCGACAAGCATCTTCAATATTCGAAACTGTATATCGGGAAGTTGGGTCCGCAGCTCTCCACGAGTGACCATGAACGTTGCTTCAGTCAACTCCAGATCCCCGCACATTATCGGAGTCGAACGCGGCCCGGGTCGTTGCCGGCGTAATAATGCGTTGATCCTGAGCCTGAGTTCTTCAGGTTCAAATGGCTTCACCAGATAGTCGTCAGCACCCGCCTCGAACCCGTCCCGCTTGTCAGCCAAGGTGTCGCGGGCCGTCAGGAATATGATGGGCACGGTATTGCCTTGTTCCCGGATCCGCCTGCAGGTGTCGAACCCGTTCAGTCGCGGCATCGTGACATCCAGAATGATGGCGGCGTAATTATTGGACTTCAACAATTCCAGGCAGGATCGCCCGTCGTAGGCATGATCTATATCGATTTCGAACTCCGAAAGATAGTCGCATAGTGTGCCGGCCAACGCGACGTCGTCTTCAACCAATAATATTTCATGCATGGACAATGCTCGCGTTAATGCTTGTCAGGCATTGTACTGAGTAAAGTGTGAACCGATTGTGAATGTGATAATCCGTTCACACGGGGCCGTGTAATGTTAGCTGCATGAATACATTACTGTTTCCCCGTTACCTGATATCCGGTTTGACTGCGACAACAGTGCATTTTGCGCTCTTGCTCCTTCTAGCGCCAGTTTTCGGCGTGTTGCTCAGTAGCACCATCGGCGCGATAGCGGGCGCTGTCGTCAACTACTGGATCCTCAAGGCCTGGGTCTTTCGCAACAGAACAGCCCGGCCCGTCAACTACGCGGCTTTGTGTGTATTGAGTGTTGCCTTCAATGCACTGTTCATGGCCGTGATTTTGAGGCTGGGGGCAGGTGCATTACCCGCCCAGATACTGTCTTCTCTGCTGGTAATGATCGTAAATTTTACAATTTCTAACAATTGGATATTCAAATATGCAGCAACCAGACTCAAGTAGTCCGCCTTGTTATGACTTGACGGTAATTATTCCTTGTTTTGAAGAGGAAGATGTATTGCCGATTTTTCATCAGCGAATCACTGATGTAGTGCGTGAGTTAAACATGCGAATCGGACTGCTTTATGTAAATGATGGCAGTGCGGATAACACCTCTGATCTGCTTGATGAGTTTGCGCGCGAACCGGATGTGCGTTGTTTACACCTGAGTCGAAACTTTGGCAAGGAGGCCGCCATGTGGGCGGGAATGGAACACGCAAACGCTCGTGCCATTATCTTCATCGATGCGGATCTCCAGGACCCTCCAGAGTTGATCCCTTCAATGATCGTGCATTGGGTGGCGGGTTACGACGTTGTCAATATGCAGCGCAGAAAGCGTGACAGTGATTCCTGGCTGAAACGAACAACCGCTACTGCCTACTATCGGATCATGCGTGTATTGGTGAAGGATTTCTCTTTCCCCTCGCAAGTCAGCGATTTCCGGCTGTTAGGCAGCGCGCCGCTGGCAGCGCTCATCGAACTGAAGGAAAGGTCTCGGGTTCTGAAAGGGCTGGCCGGGTGGATTGGTTTCAAGAGTATTTGTTTGCAATATGATCGCGAGGGTCGGGAGGCGGGAAAGACCAAGTGGAATATGCCAAACCTCCTGGGTCTGGCCATCGACTCTTCACTTTCATTTTCACACAGCCCGCTGCGCTGGTTCAGCTATTGCGCCGCCCTGGTCATGACGATGTCCGTTATCGCTTTTGTCGGTGCCTTGATAACGGGCAATGTGGGTTATGAGAACTTCATCCTTGTTGTAATGGCATTGATGACTTGCGGTATCGCCTTGGTCGGGGAGTATGTCGGGATTCTGAAAGTGGAGGCAAAGGGCAGGCCGCATTATTTTCTGAGAAAGTCGACTTCCCGGATTGCGGATAGTGCCCTGCGGGAGCGGTCGGCATGACTCAGGTTGATCAGAACCGCTTGTTATGGTTGATCCTGGTTGCCATCTGTCTGGCCAGGCTGGCGGGATTGGCGTTTTACCCGTTGATGGATACGTCGGAGGCGCGTTATGCGGAGGTCGCTCGCAAGATGGTGACCCTCGATGACTGGATCACCCCGATGTTTGATCATGGCGTTCCGTTCTGGGGTAAGCCACCCCTGTCGTTCTGGACCCAGGCGCTGAGCATGAAAATTCTGGGCGTGGGTGAGTTTGCCAGCCGTTTTCCTGCCTGGCTCATTCACGTCGCAACCTGTGCGGTGATCCTGAAGTTCTGTCGCGAAGAGCGCGACCTGAGGACAGGTTTGATCGCTTCGATCATCTACTCCAGCTGCGCGCTCGGCTTTATAGCGAGTGGGGTTGTCCTGACTGACCCTGCGCTGAGTTTCGCCATGGTGATTTCTGCGTATGGCTTGTGGAGAGGGGTTACTTATCATGACCTGACCTGGGCCAGAATCGGGTTTATAGGCCTGGGTTTGGGCATGTTGGCCAAAGGCCCCTTATCCATTGTTCTGGTGGGTATGCTGGCAATGGTGTGGGCTGCCTCGACGCGGAACTGGAAACGTTTTCTTCATCTACCCTGGTTGTCTGGCTTGATTCTGCTGGCCGCGGTGTCTGTGCCTTGGTATTACCTGGCTGAAAACAAGACCCCGGGATTCTTGAATTACTTCTTTGTTGGGGAACACTGGAGTCGATACGTCATTTCGAAATGGCAGGGTGACCTTTATGGCAGTGCCCATGCAGAAACTTTAGGGACGATCTGGATATATCTGATCGGTAGTCTGTTTCCATGGACGCTCTGCCTGTGGATGCTGCACAAGGCGCGCAATCGCTATGGCTGGAACCCTGATTTCTACACCTTCCTTTGGGGATGGTCGCTGGCAACCCCGCTGTTTTTTACCTTGGCGGGCAATATCCTCTGGACCTATGTGTTGCCTGCATTACCTGCCTGGGCCATCTTGTTGGCCGAGAGCATTGCAATGTACAAACGCCAGACCATCCTCTACCTGTTGTCAGCTTGCCTGCCAATAACGGGTGGCGCCCTGGTGCTGCAAGGATCCCTGAGTGAAAGGCCGCAGAACCAGCGGGAGATCGTCAGCCTGTGGAACGAGCACAGTGCGGATGCGCCCGGAGAGTTGTTCTACCTGGACAGAAGATCCTACTCGGCAGAATTTTACAGTGCCGGTGCTGCCAGGCGCGTTGAAAGTATCGATGCGTTGCCTGGCGATGGCAGGTTTTACCTCTCCTTGCGCTTGCGCAACCTGTCCGAGGGATTGTTGCAAGAGCTCGGTTGTGAGGAATTGGGGCAGGCGAATGAGAGCTTGCTGCTCAGGTGTGGTCGTCTGTAGGAGCAGCCGGTCGGTCGACGCTCATTGCATCACATACCGCCCCGGTGCGGGCTCCAGCGCCGGGTATTGCGCATTGCCGGCGCTCGGTACCGATGCTTCGCGTTCTCCGGCATGCTCGGCCAGCCAGGTGAACCAGTCATTCCACCAGCTACCGGAATGCTGCTCGGCATTGTTGAACCAGGTGTCCGGGTCTTGCGTCAGGTGGTCGTTGGTCCAGTAGTGGCGTTTTTCCCTGGCGGGTGGGTTGATCACCCCGGCGATATGCCCCGATGCACCGAGGACAAAACGCTTGGTTCCAGAAAGCAGGTCGGTGCTGGCGTATGCGCTCTTCCAGGGCACGATGTGGTCGTCATGGGTGGCGAGGATGTAGGCCGGCGCATCGATCGCGCGCAGGTCCAGCTTCACCCCGCAGCAGTCCAGTTCGCCGGATTTCAGGTCGTTCTGCAAGTAGGTGTGGCGCAGGTACCAGCAGTACATCGGCCCCGGCAGGTTGGTGCTGTCGTTGTTCCAGAACAGCAGGTCCAGCGCGTTTGGTTTCTGGCCCTTGAGGTACTTGTCGACGTTGTAGTTCCACCACAGATCGTTGGGGCGCAGCAGTGAGAAGGTGTTGCCCATGTCCTCGCCCTTGAACAGGCCGATGGGGCCGTCGATTCCGCCGATGGTGCGTTCGCGGTGGGCCACCAGTTGTTCGTCGACGAAGATGTCGATGGGACCGGTGTCGAGGTAATCGAGGAAGGTGGTCAACAGGCTCACGCTGGCGATGGCCTTGTCGCCACGTGCCGCCAGGACCGCCAGCGCCGAGCTGAGCAGGGTGCCGCCGATGCAGAACCCCACGCAGTTGAGGCGCTGCTGGCCGCTGATTTCGCGGGTCACCTGCAGGCCTTTGATGATGCCGTTCTCGATCAGGTCATCCCAGGTGGTGCCGGCGTGGGCCTGGTCGAAGTTGCGCCACGACATCAGGAACACCGGATGACCTTGCTGCAACAGATGGCGAACCATCGAGTTGTCCGGGCGAAGGTCGAGGATGTAGTACTTGTTGATGGACGGCGGCACGATGAAAACAGGGCGTTGATACTGGGTATCGGTTTGCGGGTGGTACTGGATCAGCTGGAACAGTTCATTTTCGAATACGACTTCTCCAGGGGTGTTGGCCAGGTCTTCACCGACCTTGAAGGCACCGCTGTCGCACTGGCGCATCTTGCCTTCCTGCAGGTCGCTCGCCAGGTGCAACAGGCCCGTGAGCAGGCTGCCACCGCGGGTATCGACGACGCGCTGCAGGGCATCGGGATTGCTCGCCAGAAAGTTGCTGGGCGCGCCGGCGGCAATGGCTTGCTCCACCAGATACAGCAGGCGCTGGCGCGGTTTTTTGTCCTTGATCGGCAACTGGTCGAGCAGTTTGAGCAAAAAACCGGCGTTGAGCAGGTAGAACGCGGCGAGGGAGCCAAACAGTGGAGTGCTCCAGTTGCCGCTGGCGAAACGTCGATCATCGAAGGTGAACGGCTGTCCGGTCAGCAGCTGCTGGCCGAGTCCGGCCCATTGCGCTTGATAGTCGGACTGAAGGCTGTCCAGGGTTTCGCGCGGCAAGTCGAACCAGGCGTGGTACGGCTGCCCGGTAAACCAGGGATTGCTGCTGACCCAGAGGCGTAATTGTTGCACTGCAAAGGAGGCGACGAACGGGACCTGGCCAGACCAGAAAGTGTTGAAGTTTTGCGTGTTGTTGTCCATGGAGCTCCTTGCCCGCAGAGGAAGAACGGGCAGTATTGTTTTGCGCTGCAAGAAGCGGAGTGTTGGGCATTGGCGGGCGTTGCGGAAGTGTTGCGGGGTGACTGTTCGGTGTCCAACGGTGCCACGCCCGGTCACCGGTCGGATGCAGCGCAAAACACCGATAAACCAAACCTGTATCAATACTTCAAAATGAGCGGACACTCAGTATTCACCAAGCCGCAATTAGTCGTGCTCCGGGCAGGATGTCCGCTTTCAGTCGTCATCGAGGACGCCATGTTCAGAATGAGTTCAGGCTACGCTAACGTACTGGTCACTACGCTCTCGGCCGAGGGGCTGAATGTCGCCAGCCTGTGCCGGGAAGCCGGGTTGGACCTGGAACTCGCCCACACGCCCGGGGCGCGGTGCGAGAGAAGGGTGCTCTATCGCCTGTGGCAACTGGCCGCGCAAGCCGCAGGGGATCCGGACATCGGCCTCAAGGCCTATGGGCATTTCCATCCCGGCACCTTTCAGATCGTCGGCTACACGATGATGTCGAGCCTCAACCTTAAACTGGCACTTGAACGCCTGGTGCGCTTCAGTCCGTTGATCGGCACCGGCTTCAGCCTTTTTTTCGTCCCGGAACAGGAGCATTTCCGCCTGGCCTCGCTCGATCACCAACAACCAGGCTCGATCAAGCCACGCCAGTATGTGGATGCGGGGTTGGCGTCCCTGCTGGGTTTTTGCCGTTGGCTGGGAGATGGCAAGCTGCCGCAACCCCTGAGTGTGGAATTCAGCTATCCGGAACCTGCGGACACCTCGGAGCATCGACGCCTGTTCGGTTGCGACCTGCAATTCGGCTCGGCCTACGACAGCATCCTGTTCGACGGCCAGGAGATCCTGCGGCCACTGAGCATGGCCAACGAGGCGCTGGCGGTGCTGCATGACAGCTTTGCCGAGGCGCAGCTGGACCTGTTGTCCGGTTCTTCCATCGTCGGCAGGCTTCGCGCACTGATCACCGAGCGCTTGAGTCATGGCCAGGGACAATGCGACATGGAGTCGATCGCCGGCGCCATGAACATCAGCAAACGAACGCTGCAACGCGCACTGGAAAAGGACGGCACGCAATTTAAGGACGTGCAGAACCTGGTACGACGAGAGTTGGCCGATTTCTACCTGCGCCATTCTCACTTCAACATGAAGAATGTCGCGTATCTCCTTGGTTTTCATGACCACAGCAGTTTCAACAAGGCGTGCAGCCGCTGGTTCGGAATGACCCCCGGCCAGTATCGCGCCGATGAGTCATGTGCTGTGCCGCTCACCTCTCACCCTCAGGTAGTGCTCGTCAATGCTTGAGCTGCAGGCTGCCGAGCACGCCATACACACCATAGAAACACAGTTCCTGAGCCGCATCGCGCACATCGCGGTAGCCGTCCATGGCATCGTGGACCTGCTTGGAAAACAACGCCTGCCAGGCCAGCAACGGATTGTCCGGGCTGGCGAGCTGACGATCATGGCGCACCTGCGCGGCGCTAGCGGCCAGCCACCACAGCGCCGGGTTGGCGCTGCTCCACAGTACCTGCTGTTGCTGGAAGGGATGGGCCTTGCGCAACAGTTGGGCAGTGGGCTCGTTGATCAGCTGACGTAACCATGGCCGGACAAAGCCGTCATACAGGCTGTTGTTGATCGCGGACGCGCGATCGACCAGGGCGAATTCGCGATCGTCATCGCGCTGCGGCGCAACGTCGCCATGGATGTCGGCTATGCGTCGGCTTTCGAAGCGCACGGAGTAGGGGTGTTGCATGTCTTGCGGCACGTCATCGATCAGCATTTCATACAGCCCGGCCGGCAGCGCATTGATGGTCTCGACCGCGCCCAGCAACTGACGGTGCTCGCGCCGCGCCACTTCGCCGGAAACGAAGATACCCAGGTGACCGATGCTGGCATGGCGCAGATACACGATAGTGCGCCCGGCGCGGTGCAGAGCCAGATCGGTTGGGTAGACGTCGGCGATCCAGTCGAGGGCCTGTTGCGGTGAGGTGATGTTGTCACCATAGGAACAAAACACCACCACCGGGACTTCTATGCGCTTGAGATCGAGCCCGTTGCTTTTGCGTCCGGGGCCGCCGGACAAGCGATTGCCGATGAACAGGTCGTCGACGATCATCTCGATCTCCTCGCCATTGAGCAGGGTCGGGCTGCCCCACCAACGCTCGAAGTCGAGAAACCGGGGCGCTTCGCTGTCGACTTCACTGAACAGGTGGTAATACTTGCCCCACCAGGCATTGGCCGGGTCGAGGTTCTCGAAATTGCTCACCAGCCAGGTGCCATCGAAACGATCATTGCCCAGGTCGCTGCCCAGGCGCGCCATCCAGCCACCGCCCAGCAGACCGCCGGTGTAGCGCAGCGGATTGCGCCCGTTGACGCCAGCCCAGTATGACAACGGCGCGCCGTTGACGATGATCAGGCCCGGCAACTCCGGCCGGTCCGCCGCCAGGCCCATCAGCGCCCAGCCTGCCTGGCAATTGCCGATTACCACGGGTTTGGCGCTGTGTGGATGGCGCTCACTGACCACTTCGATAAATCGCGCCTGGGCGCTGACGATGTCCGCCAGCGTCTGCCCGGGTGCAGGGGCATGGCTGAAGGCGATGAAGTAGGTGGGGTGACCGGCGCGCAGGCTCTCGCCGATGACCGAATCCTGTTTGAATCCACCAATGCCGGCGCCGTGGCCGCCACGGGGGTCGATGATGATGACTGGCCGCTGCTTACTGTCGACGGGTTGCCCGGGGCGCGGGACAATCTGCAGCAGCGAGTAGTTGACCGGTCGCGACAGGTCCATGCCGTCGACCAGGGTCTGATGATCGAACTTCAACAGCAACGGATACCCGGCACGTTCGTGGGCCAGCGAGTTGTCGCCGCGCTGCCGCAAGGTATCCCAGAACAATACGCTGCGCTGGCCGAGATCCGTGAGGTACTCCTGCCAGTCAGCGGCACTGGGTTGCCTGAGTTGCCCAAGGCTCGAGGCTGCATAGGTCGTTGCATGGCGTTTGTGCATGGCGTCGCGGATGTTGCGGGCATTGAGGCGCTGCAGATGATTGAGGTGGTCGAACGGACCCGCAACGGTGCAAAACGGTTTATTGTGCGGCGCGGTAATTTCTTCCTGACCCATCATGATCTCCTGATGCCTTACACGGGGAACGGTCGTTGCCAGGCTCGTCGATTAAGCGGGCTTTGGTACTCGGCCGTCTGAGTTGAGGAGTCTAGCGCTAACAGGCGTGGGGTGGGCAAGGTTTATTTTGCACTGCACAAAATAAGCATTGCCAAACTTTTTTGTGCGCTGCAATATGAAGTCCAGCGCGATGACTGCCGGATCGCTGTCGCGTCCTCAGGTCCCTTCGGGCCTTTCAGTACCAGGAGTTCAAGCATGTCTTTTTTCAACCCGGAAAAACTGCAAACCGTTCAGAAAGCCAACCTCGATCTTTTGCAGCAGATCAGCGGCAAAGTCTTCGCCAGCGTTGAGCAGCTGAGCCAGTTGCAGTTCAAGGCGCTGCGTGAATCCACCGAAGAGCAATTCGAAGGTGTGCGCAAACTGCTGGCTGTTCGCGATCCCCAGGGTTTTGCCGATTTGCAGGCATCTTTCAGCCAGCCGAACGCACAGACCGAACGCCTGGCCGAGTTCAACCGTCAGGTGCAGGCTCTGATCGTGGGCACCCATTCGGACATCGCCCAATTGACGTCGAATCAGGTCGAGGCGGGTACTGCGCAGGTTCAGGAATTTGTAGAAGCGATCAGCAAGAACGCACCGGCCGGTTCCGAGCCTGTGGTGGCGGCATTCAAATCGGGCCTGGCGAATGCCGGTACGGTGTTTGAAAACGCGCAAAAAACCGCAAAACAGGCGACAGAGGCCGCTCAGGGTAATTTTGACAGCGCCTCCGCCGCCGCTGCGGACGCTGTTGCGAAGGCTGCTCCGCAAGCAAGTAACAAGGCCACCAACGGTAACAAGTAAGTCAAATCAGTAAGGCTGCACCGATGGCGATGGGTTTATTCCCCATCGCCATTTTTTTTGTCGCTGCCATCGGTAGTCGGCTTGGCGCCAAACAGGCCGAACATGTTCTGCGTATTCAGGTAAAGCGCCTTGGACTGGTCGACGTACTGGCGCATCAAGTCCTGCATCACCGGCGCCTGCTGGTGCATGAAGGTACTCCAGGCTTCGGACGACTGCGCGCCCGTCTGCGACTGGATGTCGATCACGGTCTGGATGCTTTTGTCGAGGTAGCTGCCGAGTACGCCCTGGTAAGGGCCGTAGAACTGGATGATCCCCATCAGCATGTCGCTGGTGAAGATCGGCTCACCGCCGCTTTCGGCTTCCAGGATGACTTGCAGCAGGATGCTGCGGGTCAGGTCTTCGCCACTCTTGGCGTCCACCACCTGGAACGCGACTTTATCGACGACCAGCTGGCGTATGTCCGCCAGGGTCAGGTGGCTGCTGGTGTGGGTGTCGTAGAGGCGGCGATTGGGGTACTTCTTGATCAGGCGGGGTGTGGGGTCGGTCATGCGGGGTGTCTCGTGGCGAGCCAGGTTTGCAGGCATCTTAACCTACTATGGGCAACGCCGCGGATGTACCCGATCCACTGTAGGAGCTGGCTTGCCAGCGATGGAGGTCAACGATGACGCGGGAAGCCTGACACCCCGCGGCGCCCTTAGCCCGATCCACCGTAGGAGCAAGCTTGCTCGCGATGGAGGTCAACGATAACGCGGGAAGCCTGACACCCCGCGGCGCCCTTAGTTTTTTCGCTGGCAAGCCAGCTCCTACAGTGGATCGGGTACGGCCGTGGGTGAAGGGTCGGTTGTGAGGTCGCCTTCGCTGGCAAGCCAGCTCCTACAGTGGATCGGGTACGGCCGTGGGAGATGGGTCGGTTGTGAGGTCGCCTTCGCTGGCACGCCAGCTCCTACAGTGGATCGGGTACGGCCGTGGGAGATGGGGAGATTGTTAGGTCGCCATCGCCGGCAAGCCGGCTCCTACAGGGTAATGTGTGCATTTGAAGTTACGTATCATCCAGTAGGAGCTGCCGCAGGCTGCGATCTTTTGATCTTGCTTCGGCTTACCAGATCGGCAACGTATAGCTGACGATCAGGCGGTTTTCATCCAGGTCGCTGCCAAAGTGGGTCGAGCGAACCGTCGCGTTACGCCATTTCACGCCGACGTTTTTCAACGCACCGCTTTGCACCACATAACCAATGTCGGTATCGCGCTCCCATTCCTTGCCCTCGGGACGGTTGTTGCCCAGGTCAATGTTGTCGCCGGTGAGGTAGCGGGTCATGAAGGTCAGGCCGGGCACGCCCATGGCCGCAAAGTTGTAGTCGTAGCGCGCCTGCCAGGACTGTTCGTCCTTGCTGGCGAAGTCGCCGATCTGCACGAAGTTCACCAGGAACGCGTCGGCACCGTTGATGTAGGCGAAACCGGTGTCGCCGCTCATGCCTTGATAGCCCAGGCCGAAGGCATGCCCGCCGAGGCTGTAGGTGAACATGGCGCCGATCGCGTTGTTGTCGACATTGCTGCCGCCATCGTCGGTAGAACGGGCGTAACGCAGGTCGGTCTTCAATGACTGGCCGGTGGTCACCGGCAACACGTAGGTCAGGTTGACCATGTGCTGGTCGTAGAAATTGTCGAGATGGCCGTAGGCGTAGCCGGTGGCGAGGTTGCCGGTCCACTTGTAGTTCAGGCTGGCGAAATCGAAGCTGTCGCTGCTGACATGGCGGGACGTGATGCCCTTGGCGCCGGTGCGGGTGATGCCCATGTCCTCGTAGTCCGAGGAGTCGCGCTGATTGACCTGCGTCAGCCGACCGGCATCCACGGTCAGGCCTTCGAGTTCGAGCGACGTCAACTGACCGCCCTTGAAGGTTTGTGGCAACAGCCGTGAATCGTTGGCCAGTACCGTCGGCAGTTTCGGCAGTAGCGTGCCGAGTTTCAGCGTGCTTTTCGAGGCGCGCAGTTTGGCGGTCAGACCCAGTTCGCCGTATTCGTCCTGGGCACCTTTACTGGTGTCGCTGTGGCGTTTGAGCAGGCCGGAACCGGCGCGATCGGGGCTCGAATCGAGTTTGACGCCGAGCAGGCCAATCGCATCGAACCCCACGCCGATCAAACCGTCAGTGAATCCCGATTCATAGCGCAGCAGAAACCCCTGGGCCCATTCCTCCTGTTTGGATTGGGCGGCGTTGGTCTGGCGATAATCCCGGTTGAAGTAAAAGTTGCGCAGTTCCAGGCTGGCCTTGCTGTCCTTGATGAAGTCAGCAGAAGCAGGCGCCGTGAGGCTGATGACGCCGCCGGCCAACAGGAGACGGGTAGCGAGAATACGAGTGCTGCGGTCCATGGTGAAGCCCCTTGGTTTTTATTTTTGAAATGACGGGCACAGCAGCCCCTGCCGCAATGGCAAGGGCTCGGGAAGTAAAAACCGCGATGCCAAAAGAGAGGAGCCGACGCCGCGGCGGTTCAATCGTCAGAACTGTTCGGCCGACAGGCCATACAGCGAGGCGCTGCCAGCACGAATGGATTGCTCCAGGCTCAGAATGCGTGGCAACAGGCGGTGGATGTAGAAGTCGGCGGTGGCGATTTTCGCGCCGTAGAAACTGTCGTCCGCGCTGCGTTTCTGCCCGGCAACCTGGGCCATGCGCGCCCACAGCCAGGCGTAGGCGACGTAACCGAACAGGTGCAGATACTCCACCGAGGCGGCGCCGACTTCGTTACGGTTGGTGGCGGCGCGATCCTGCAGCCAGTCGCTGATGTCTTCCAGCCGTTGCACGGCATCGAGCAGTTGTGTGGCATAGGGGGCATCGGGCCGGGCGGCGAAGCGGCGAATCTCGCCGGTGAACTGGCGCAGCGCGAGACCTTTGTCGGCGAGCACTTTGCGCCCGAGCAGGTCCAGCGCCTGGATGCCGTTGGTGCCTTCGTAGATCTGCGCGATGCGCACATCGCGAACCAATTGTTCCTGGCCCCACTCACGAATGTAGCCATGGCCGCCGAACACCTGCTGACCGTTGATGCAGCTTTCCAGGCCGGTATCGGTGAAAAATGCCTTGGCCACCGGTGTCAGCAGCGCGACCAGGTCCTGTGCGCTTTCCCGTTCCCCGATATCGTCGGAAAACTTCGACAGGTCAAGTTGTTGCCCGACATAACTGGCGAACGCGCGACCCCCTTCGGTCATGGCCTTCATGGTCAGCAGCATGCGTCGCACGTCGGGGTGAACGATGATCGGGTCGGCCACTTTGCCCGGCGCCATGGCGCCTGTCGGCGAGCGGCTCTGAAGGCGTTCGCGGGCGTACGCCACGGCGCTCTGATAGGACGCTTCGGCACAGCCGATACCCTGGATGCCGATGGACAGGCGTTCGTAATTCATCATGGTGAACATCGCCGCCAGGCCCTTGTTCTCCTCGCCGACCAGCCAGCCGCTGGCGCCGTCGAAGTTCATCACGCAGGTCGCCGAGGCCTTGATCCCCATCTTGTGTTCGATCGAGCCGCAACCTACGGCGTTGGCAGCGCCGAGGGAACCGTCGGGATTGACCAGCACTTTGGGCACGACAAACAGCGAAATACCTTTCGGGCCCGCAGGCGCATCCGGCAGTTTGGCCAGCACCAGGTGCACGATGTTCTCGGTCAGGTCCTGATCGCCGCCGGTGATGAACATCTTGCTGCCGGTGATCTGGTAGCTGCCGTCAGCCTGAGGCTCGGCACGGGTGCGGATCAGTCCCAGGTCGGTGCCGGCATGGGCTTCGGTCAGGCACATGGAACCGGCCCAGCGGCCTTCATACATCGGCGGCAGGTAGAGGTTTTTCAGGGTCTCGCTGGCATGGGCATCCAGCGCCAGGCAGGCGCCGGAACTCAATGCCGAATACAGCGCAAAACTCGAGTTGGCGCCGTAGAGCATCTCTTCGAACTGCACCGCCAGCATCTTCGGCATGCCCATGCCGCCGAACCCGGCATTGCCGGACAGCCCGACCCAGCCGCCTTCGATGTAGGTGGCGTAGGCCTGTTTGAAACCAGCAGGCGTGGTGACACGACCTGCATGCCACTGCGCGCCTTCTTCGTCGCCGCTGCGATTCAAGGGCGCAATCAGCTGCGAGGTGACTTTCGCCGCCTCCTCGAGAATGGCGTCCGCGGTATCGGCGTCGACACTGTCGGCCAGGGCCGGCAGGCGCGCCCACAGGGCCGGGGCGTCAAAGACTTCATGCAGGACAAAGCGCAGGTCGCGCAGCGGGGCTTTGAAATCGGGCATAACGTGAACCTCAAAAGGACGGTTGTGCGATGGGCACGGCAGCGAATGCCGTGCCCTTGCAATCAATGACTGGAAGCGCTGGTGGCACCCAGGCCGGTCTGCGCGCGCACGAACTGGTCGGCGTAGGCGTCACGTTCCTTCTCGGCGCGCACGCTGCGGTCGAGCCGGGACACCACGACAATCACCAGGAACGCCAGCGGCATGGAGAACAGGGCAGGGTGGTCGTATGGGAAAATGGCGTGGGTATTGCCAAGCACCGTGACCCAGACCGCAGGCGACAGGATCACCAGCACCAGTGCGCAAATCAGGCCGGCGAAGCCGCCGATGATCGCGCCTTTGGTTGTAAGCCCTTTCCAGTACATGGCCATGATCAGCACCGGGAAGTTGGTCGAGGCGGCAATGCCGAAGGTCAGGCCCACGAGGAACGCGACGTTCATCTTCTCGAACAGGATGCCCAGCAGGATCGCGATGATGCCCAAGCCCACGGTCGCCATGCGCGTGACGCGCATTTCCTGTTTCTCGCTGGCCTTGCCTTTCTTGAACACGGTGGCGTAGAGGTCGTGGGAAATCGCCGAAGCACCGGCCAGCGCCAGCCCGGAGACCACCGCGAGGATGGTGGCGAACGCCACAGCCGCGAGGAAACCGAAGAACAGGTTGCCGCCGACCGCCTTGGCCAGGTGCATGGCAACCATGTTGCCGCCGCCGATCAGGGCGCCACCAACTTCACCGTTGACGTAGTACTGCGGATCGGTACCGATGATCACCATCGCGGCAAAACCGAGGGTGCAGACCACGAGGAAGAAGAAGCCGATGAAGCCGGTGGCATAGAACACCGACTTGCGGGCTTCCTTGGCATTGGGCACGGTGAAAAAACGCATCAGGATGTGCGGCAGGCCGGCGATGCCGAACACCAGGCCCAGGGACATCGACGCGGTGTTGATCGGGTCGGCGAGCATCGAGCCCGGGCCCATGATGTTCCAGCCACTGGCATGGGCCTGGACGGCCTTGTCGGCCAGGGTCTCGTAGCTGAAACCGAACTGCGACATCGCCATGACCGCAAGCGTGGTGCCGCCGGCCAGCAACAGCACGGCCTTGATGATCTGTACCCAGGTGGTCGCGATCATGCCACCGAAGATCACGTAGACCAGCATCAACGCACCGACGATCACCACGGCTACCGGGTAGTCGAGGCCGAACAGCAGCTTGATCAACTGACCCGCGCCGACCATCTGTACGATCAGGTAGCAGCACACCACGGTCAACGAGCCGAAGGCCGCGAAGATCCGCACCTTGTTCTGGTCCAGTCGATAGGAAACGATGTCGGCGAAGGTATAGCGCCCCAGGTTGCGCAGACGCTCGGCCATCAGGAAGGTGATGATCGGCCAGCCGACGAAGAAACCGATGGTATAGATGAAGCCGTCGTAGCCCTTGGCAAACACCAGGCTGGAAAGCCCCAGCAGGGTGGCCGCGGACATGTAGTCACCGGCAATCGCCAGGCCGTTCTGGAACCCGGTGATACCACCGCCCGCCGTATAGAAGTCGGAGGTGGACTTGGTCTGGCGCGCAGCCCACCAGGTGATGGCCAGCGTGCCCAGCACGAAGACGAAGAACATGCCGATGGCATTCAGGTTCAGCGGTTGTTTTTCCACCGCGCCCAGCGCGGGCGCGGCAATGGCGACGGAAACAGGCAACAGGCCGGCAGCGGCGAGGGCAAGCGTACGGAACAGGTTCATCACTTGCTCTCCTCGAGAATGGCGGCGCCCAGTGCGTCGAAGCGGGTGTTGGCGCTGTACACGTACCAGCCGGTCAACAACCAGGAAAACACGATGATCGCCGCGCCTACCGGCATCCCCAGCGTCAACATCCGATGTTCCCCAAGCGGCGCATGCAGCCACTGCGGGGCAAAGGCCACAATCAGCATGAACAGGTAATAAATGCCCAGCACGGCGGCGCTCAACGACCAGGCCAGGCGGGACCGGCTGCTCACCAGTTGGAGGAATTTCGGATTGCCGCGAATGCGTTCGCAGCGTTGCGTATCGGTTGAATGGATGTCGGTCATCGCTAGCTCCACTTTGTTCTTGTTATCGGTCTGTGGGGGCCGGGCAGCCGTATTCGGCGTGCACGAGCCCGAGGCGGCAGGTCAATCACCTGCCACCGTGGGGTACAACGTGGTTTTCGGTTAGAGCGCCTTGGCCCGGTCGCGCAGCACGTACTTCTGCACCTTGCCGGTGGACGTCTTAGGCAACAGGGTGAAGATCACGGTGCGCGGTACCTTGAATCCGGCCAGGTGTTCGCGACAGAAACTGATGATGTCGGCTTCGCGAACGTCCTGGTGATCGGCCTTCAAGGTGACGAAGGCGCAGGGCGTTTCGCCCCATTTCTCATCGGGGCGGGCGACCACGGCCGCTTCCATCACGCCCGGGTGCCGGTAGAGCACGCCTTCGAGCTCGATGGTGGAGATGTTCTCGCCGCCGGAGATGATGATGTCCTTGAGCCGGTCCTTGATCTCGACGTAACCATCGGGATGACAGACCGCCAGGTCGCCGGTGTGGAACCAGCCGCCTTCGAACGCTTCGGCGGTGGCGGTCGGGTTCTTCAGGTAGCCCTTCATCACGGTATTGCCGCGCATGAAGATCTCACCGATGGTCTGGCCGTCACGCGGGGTGGGTTCCAGCGTCGTCGAGTCGCCGACCATCACGCCTTCGAGCGTGGTGTAGCGCACGCCCTGTCGGGACTTGATCTGCGCCCGCTCATCCAGGGGCAGCTCATCCCATTCCGCGTGCCAGGCGCACAGCGTCACCGGGCCATAGGTTTCGGTCAGGCCATAGACGTGAGTGACCTGGATGCCCATCTCTTCCACGGCGCCGATCACTTTGGCCGGCGGTGCGGCACCGGCGACCATGGCGTTGACCGGGTGATCGATGGCCGCTTTCGCCGACTCCGGCATGTTCACCAGGGCATTGAGCACTATGGGCGCGCCGCACAGGTGAGTGACCTGATGCTCGCGGATCAGCGTGAGGATTTTCTGTGGATCGACCCGGCGCAGGAACACGTGCACACCGGCCATGGCGGTAATGGTCCAGGGGTAGCACCAGCCGTTGCAATGGAACATTGGCAGGGTCCAGAGGTACACCGGATGGTTGCCCATGGCCCAGGTCATCTGGTTGCCCAAGGCGTTCAGGTACGCGCCGCGGTGGTGGTAAACCACGCCCTTGGGGTTGCCGGTGGTGCCGGATGTGTAGTTCAGCGAGATGGCTTGCCATTCATTGACTGGCCACTTCCAGTCGAACGCAGGGTCACCTTCGGCCAGCAACGCTTCGTAGTCCAGGTCGCTGACGGCCTGGCCTTCGCCGTATTCCGGGTCATTGACGTCGATCACCAGGGGCGGGTGATCCAGCATGCCGATGGCTGCGTGAATCACGCTGTGGAACTCGCGGTCGGTAATCAGCACCTTGGCCTCGCCGTGCTGCAGCATGAAGGCGATGGCTTCTGCATCCAGGCGCACGTTGAGCGGGTTGAGCACGGCGCCGATCATCGGCACGCCGAAGTGCACTTCAAGCATTTCCGGAATATTGGGCAACATCACTGCCACGGTGTCGTCCTTGCCGATACCGCGCCCGGCCAAAGCCGAGGCCAGGCGCCGACAACGGGTATAGGTCTGCGCCCAGGTGCGGCGGATCGAGCCGTGGATGACGGCGGGGTAGTCCGGGTAGACGTTGGCGGTGCGCTCGATGAAGCTGAGCGGAGACAGGGCAATATGGTTGACAGCCGAAGGGCCTAGCCCTTGTTCATAGATCGACATGTACGGGTACTCGGTGGCTGATTGTTAGCTCTATGGGAGCCCCTGCGGTGTACGCGCCGGGGTCGCCTTTTTTATGTCCGGTTTACTTTATATAACATTCATCCATTGATATGGAAGTACAACCTAAGTAATATAGTAAATGTACTATATTCAATTAGTCCGGTACCAAATCACTTGCCCCCGGACTTCCGTAGCCGGTATATGCTTGGATTTATTGAAGAAGTGGACCGGCAATGACCCTGACTCCCGTTCGACTGCACAGCTGGTTGCGCCTGCAACGTGAAGGCGTGTCCCTGGCTGCCCGGGCCGACGCGCTGTGTCATGCGCTGCAGGATTGCCCGGAAGTGCAGCGGGCGGTTTACTTGAGTTGGCAGCCCAATGCGCGGATCTACAGCCATGAGGGGGCGGCACAGCATTTCCCGCCGGGCCTGGGCGACCCGGCGCTGGCCAGCGATCAGTTATTGTTCGAGCAACTGATCGAGGCCGGGCGCCTGGACCTGGCGCAAGTCAGGCAATTGGACTGCTGGCTGGCCGGCCGCCTGCGCCGAGCCGCCATCAGCCATGGCCAGGTATTCGACCTGGCCTTGCAGCCGGGGCAGGCGGGATTGCTGCTGGTGGAAGTGTGCGAGGGGGTGAGTCTTGACTGGCTGGGCTGGGTGCGGGATTTGCTGACGACGCTGTTGAGCAGCGTCAACGGCATGCTCCGCGGCTCGCCGCTACTGGGCCACGATCCACAACCGAGCCTGTTGCTCGATGCACAGGGCCGACCGCTGGAGTTCAATGCGGCGCTGTTGGCCCTGCTGGCCGAGAAGCCATTGCCTGATGTATTGGGTTTTTTGCCGGTCAATCATCGGGTGCTGGTGCGCGCCTGTCTGGATCAGCAACGGGCCATCGAAGGTGTCGAAGCTCAGTTCGAAACGCAGATCCTGATCTGGACATTCATTCCCGACCCGCAGGACAACCGCGTGCTCGCCCGATGCCGCGACGCCACGACCCAGGTCCTGGCAGAGCGAGAAGCGACCACCGCACGCCGGCTTTACCGGCTGATCATCGAAAACACCACCGACCTGATTTCCCGCCACACCCCGGACGGGCGTTTCCTCGATGCATCGCCCGCGTCCTGGACCCTGCTCGGCTACTGGCCGGAAGAATTGCGCGGGCAAATGGCCCAGGGCCTGTTCCATGGCCAGGATCTGGCCGGCCTGATGCAGCGTGCACGGGATGCGCTGGAACAGGATGGCTATCACACCATGACCTATCGCATCCGCCATCGCGACGGCCATTACCTGTGGTTCGAATCCGCCAGCCGGGCGATCCGCGAAACCTATACCGGGGCGGTGGTCGAAGTGGTGAGCGTCTCCCGGGACATCACGGCCCGGGTGCTCGCCGAGGAGAACAAACGACGCCTGGCCGAAGTGGTCGAGGCCAACATCGATCCGGTGTTGTTCATCGCTCCCGAGGGCCTGGTCACTTACCTCAATCCCGCCGCGCGCCGCATCCTCGGGATTGATGAGCAGCAATCCATGCCGGCCCTGGCCGATCTGTTCGCCAGCGGTGACCTTGCGCGCCTGCAACGGGATGGCTGGAGCAGCGCCGAGCGCGATGGCGTCTGGAGCACCGATGCGCGTCTGCAACCACCAGGCGGCGGAACGTCCGTGCCGGTATCGCTGGTGTTACTGGCCCACCGTTCCGCCGGCGGCGAGCGTTATTACTCGCTGGTGGCGCGGGACATGACCGAACGGGAACTGCGCGAAGCGCAACAGCGCCGCCATCAAGACGAACTGGCCCACACCGCGCGCCTGGTCACACTCGGTGAACTGGCCTCGGGCATCGCCCACGAAATCAACCAGCCGCTGGCTGCCGTGGTGAATTACGCCAACGCCAGCCAACGCTATCTACAAACACTGGGTTCCAATCCGCAGGCCGCCGTCCGGGTGGCGCAAGGCCTGGAACGCATCACCCATCACGCCACCCACGCCTCCGAAGTGATCCGCCGGTTACGCTCGTTTTTGCGCAAGGGCCAGCGGCGCATGCAGGCGCTGAACCTGACCGACATTGCCCGCGAAGCCGTGCGTTTATGCGCGTGGGAGGCCAGTCATTGCGAAGTGACAATCGAGGATCGACTGCCGGATAATCTGCCGCCGGTGTATGCCGACCGCGTGTTGCTGGAACAGGTGCTGCTCAATCTGTTGCGCAATGCCATCGACGCCAACCGTGACCAGCATCCGCACGAGCCTTCGCTGATCGTGATGGCGGTGGAGCAGGGCAGTGGCGCCACCGTGGAAATCAGTGTGCAAGACCAGGGCCCGGGCGTCAGCGAGCCCGAGCTCGAGCAGATATTTACCCCGTTCTATACCAGCAAGCCCGATGGCCTGGGGCTCGGGTTGTCCATGAGCCGCAGCATCATCGAAGGTTTCGGCGGCGAACTGAGTGCCCGGCGCCAGCCTGTCGGGCTGCTGATGTGTTGCCGATTGCCGCTGGCCGGCCCAACAAAACAACAACAGGAATGACGTAATGGCAGGTGTGGCGGAGCACGTGGTGTATGTGGTCGACGATGACCAGGGAATGCTCGATTCGACGGTCTGGTTATTGGAGTCGGTCGGCCTGACAGCCCTGCCGTTTACCAGTGGTATCGAGTTTCTCCAGGCCTGCGATGCCAGTCTGGATGCCTGCGTGCTGCTCGACGTGCGCATGCCCGGCATGGGCGGGTTGAACGTGCAGGAGGAAATGCGCGTACGCCAGCTGAATCTGCCGATCATCTTTGTCAGCGGGCACGCCGATGTGCCCATCGTGGTCCGTGCGTTCAAGGCCGGTGCCCAAGATTTCATCGAGAAGCCTTATAACGAGCAGTTGCTGCTGGACAGCGTGCAACAGGCGCTGGGCAATTGCGCCGCGCAACGCTGCGGCAATCAGGGCCAGGAGGCGTTGCAGGCCCGCTTGCTCACGCTGACGCCGCGAGAGCGCGACGTCATGTTGCCGTTGGTGCAGGGCTACACCACCCGCGAAATCGCCGAGCAACTGGGGGTCAGTGCCAAAACCGTCGATCTGTATCGCTCTCGCGTCATGAAACGCATGCAGGCCAACACACTGCCGGACCTGGTGGGCATGGCGATTGCGGCAGACTTGGTGGATCCACTTAAACTGCGTTGATCCTTCACGTTGTGAATTGTGCGTCTATGCTGGGCTAACCGGTTTTCCTTCCCAGTGAACTGTCAGGAGACGTCCATGGTACCCATGCCGCTGTCAGAGAAGGCCTTGTCCCGCGGGTTGCTCGATATTTTGATCCGCGCCGGACTGATTGTCGTGCTGGTGCTGTTCTGCTTTGAGATTTTTCGCCCGTTTCGCGACTTGATGCTGTGGTCGGTGATCCTGGCGATCACCCTCTACCCCTTGCAACAACGGCTGCGGGGACCGATGGGAGAAAAGGACGGACGTATTGCGACGCTGATCGTGCTGGTGGCCATCGCCATCCTCATGGTCCCGATCTACCTGTTAGGCACCTCGATTGCCGACTCGGTCGAAAATGCCATGACCGTGGTCCGGGACGAAGGCATCCGCATTCCGCCTCCGTCCGATTCCGTGGCCAGCTGGCCACTGGTGGGTAAACCGCTGTCGGCGCTGTGGCTGCAGGCGTCTACCGACCTTCCCGGGCTGACGTCGAAGTACATTCCGCAAATCAAGGACGTCAGCCTGTCGGTACTGGGCAAGGTGGCCGGCGTCGGCATGGGCCTGCTGATGTTCATCGTCGCGCTCATCCTCGCCGGGATCTTCATGGCCTATGGCGAAGCGGGTAGCCGCGCCTCCGTGCAGATCGCCTCGCGGATCAGCGGACCGGAAAAAGGTCCCCAAGTGGCCACCTTGTGCACCGCAACCATCCGCGCCGTGGCGCTCGGGGTGGTCGGAATCGCGTTCATCCAGATGCTGCTGGTGGGGCTCGGGTTCGTGTTCAAGGGGGTTCCCGGCGCCGGGTTGCTGGCATTGGCGGTGCTGCTGCTGGGCATCATGCAGCTGCCGGCAACCTTGATCACAGTGCCGGTCATTGCCTTTGTCATCGCGACCGAAGGGGCCAATACCGTGACCATCATCTTCTCTATCTACGTCTTCGTCGCGGGCCTGGTGGACAACGTGCTCAAGCCATTGATGCTGGGGCGCGGGGTCGACGTGCCGATGCCGGTGATATTGATCGGAGCCCTGGGCGGGATGGTCACCGGCGGCATCCTGGGCTTGTTCATCGGCCCGGTGGTGCTGGCGGTGGGTTACCAGTTGTTCTGGCAGTGGGTGCAGGATCCGCCGCCGCCGGTGGTGGAAGAACGACTGTAGACACGAAAAGGGGCCGACGCGCCGTCGGCCGGTTCCTGCTTCAGAATCCGAGGTAACAGCAGTAGACAAGGGCCAATGCGGCGGCGACACCGAAGGCTCCCAGCGCCTTGATGGTCAAGGGGTGCGTGGACTCGGGGTTGATCTCGCGCTGCAGGCGGGGATCGGAGTAGGCCACCGGTTGATAGGGCCCGCGCATGATTGCCAGGTAGGTGTAGCGCAACCCGATCAACAGGAACAGGCTCGCCAGGCTGAGGAGCAGGGTGGCAAAGGTCGCAGGTCCGGCCGCTTTCCCGTGGTCATTTTCGCAGGCCGCGCTGTCGACTGCCACGACACTGATTTGCCCATGATCCGTCGAAGGCCGTACGCCTTCATTGAGCAGCCCGGCCTGTTGCACCAGGTCCAGAGTCTGGTACTGCCAGAGCGTCGTTGACCCTTCCCGGCAGTAGGTGAACCTTCCGGGGCTTGAGGCGGCGACGATGCACGCGTCGTCGATCCCACGCTTCTTGAGGGTTTCCATGGCGGTGCGGGAGAAGTCCAGATCGAGCACCGGCGCAATCCCCGTGGCGCAAACCGCGCCCGAGACCAGCAGACTCCCCACAACGCCGATAGTTGAAGTTTTCAAGGCTGGACTTCCTGGTTTTTATTGGCTTTTTTGTCAGGGACGCGGAGCTTTAATGAACCTGCCAGTAGTGGAGTCTAGAACGCGTTAGTCACTTTGATAAGCATGCGCATTTAAAAAATTGAACGGGTCGAACTAATCGCAGTCATCGGCAACGGCCTTCTCGGCACGCTGGATTTCCTGCTTGATGTCGGTGGTGATGCGCTGTTCCTTGCGTTCCTGGACGAGGAACTTCTGCTCACCCCGGGACTTGACCTCTGCGTCTTCAGCATGGATCTGTTTTTCGATGGCGGCAGAATGCTGGTCGATCACGGCATCGACCTCGGCTTCGTTCTTTGCCGTATCCAGCGCCGACACCAGTTTGCCGGCCTCGGCCTTTTCGGCTTCGGCATAGGCCTCCACCGACAACCCGGCGGCCAGGGCCCGCGCCTGTACTTCCAGGTCCTTGAGGTGCTGGCGCGCTAAGGTACAGACCGCTTCCTGACGCTCGCTCTGCAGCGTTTTCCAGGTGTTCAGTCCATAGACAGCGGTACCGATGACGACGACGGTAACAGCGACCCCCAGTAACTTGGCTTTCATTCCATCCCCTCAAGTGGCCACGAAACAGCCTTTGGCAATGATTCCCGAATCCATTCGGGGGAAAGAAAAGCGTAGCAGACTGGGTGGCACTCAAGTGCCATCTGGTTCGCAAGAAAGGCTTTGCAGGAGAAAGTTCGCGCTTATGCAGGGTTACTTTCACTTGACGGGTTGGCGGCGCACCAGCGATTTCGCCCCTGACGTTTCGCCGCGTAAAGCAGGGCGTCAGCGGCTTTGATCAGGGTGGCCGGCGTCACGTCCTCGACGTTCGGCCGATGGGTGGTGATACCCGCACTGGCCGTGACCCTGCCCAGGGGATGGGCGTTGTGCTCGATGTCCATTGATCGAATGGCCTGCAGGATCTCTTCGGCGACCTGGGCTGCGCCCGCGCCATCGGTATTGGGAAGCAGCACGGTAAATTCCTCGCCACCGTAGCGGACGGCCAGGTCCCCGGGTCTTTTGACCGCCTGCTGGATCGCGGCGCCTACCGCACCCAGGCAATCATCGCCGGCGGCGTGGCCGTAGCTGTCGTTATAGCGCTTGAAGTAATCGACATCGAGCATGATCAGTGACAGCGAGGAGCCCTGGCGTGCAGCCAGGCGGATCTCCTCCGGCAGCGCAGTGTCCAGGCGGCGACGATTGCCCAGGCCGGTCAGGCTGTCTGTCAGCGCCATGTCGCGCATGGCCTGGTGCGCGTGACGCAACTTTCTTTCCGTTACCATTCGCTGGCGCAATTGACTCAAGACGATGAGCCCGAACACCGCGAGTACCCCGATCAGCACCACCAGCACCCAGCCGGTTTTCAGCAGATCGCGACGCCAGGGGGCGATGATCGAATCCCGGGACAGTCCGGCTTCCACCACCAACGGGTAGGTGGTCAAGGCCCGGTAACCGTACAGACGCTCGGTGTCGTCCACGACGGCCTTGACTTCGGCGATGCCCTGGTTGGCATTGGGCAGGTAACGCTGGAAAATCTCGCTGCCCGCGAGGCTCTTGCCGACCACGGAGGCGATGAAGGGGCGGCGAACCAGGATTGTTCCGCTGCGGGTGGCCAGCACCAGGGCACCCTTGTCATCGATCTTGAAGTCGCCGTAGTAGTCGACGAAGTAGCTGACCTTGATCGTTCCCAGCAGAACGCCAGCGAAGGTGCCATCTGGATTGTTCAGGCGCCGGGAGATGGGGATGATCAGGTCGTTGGTTGATCTACTGGTGACTACCTCGCCGATGCGCACGTTTTTATCCGTGTGCGTGCGGTGATACTGGAAGTAATCGCGGTCGGCGTTGTTCACCAGCTCCGGCGTTGCGTCCTTGTCTGTCACGATCCATTGCCCGTCAGGGCCGTAGATGAACAGGCCATGCAGCTGCGGCATGATGTTCGATTGCTGGACCAACAGTTTGTGGATACGCGGGACGTCGATGTTCTGCAAGCCGTCGCCTTCCACCCGCTCACCGAGCGCGGCAGTCAGTACATCCACTTGCCGGATGGCATCTTCGGCGTGCTGCGCCGTGGCTCGCGCCAGGTTCGTCACCGAGTCACGGGCCGAGGCGAAGGCTGACCGGTAGTCACGCCACGTCCGCCAACCCTCGACCGCGATAAACACCAGGACCACCACCAGCATGAAGCTCACCGTGAGCCGGAAGACCGCCCCAGCACGCAACGTTCTCGCAGAGACAGTTTCAACGCCGCCATCAACCAGGGTTGGTGGCTGCTTGCGTCCAGGCATCAACCTCTCCTTTTGCGAGCGATCTGGGCTCGCCGAACGCAACCTGGGCTATACAAGACCGACAAATGACAGGATAACCAGGACGATTACGACGGCACCAACGATGTAGATAATATTGTTCATGGGGACCACCTCTGTCTCTCAAGTTAAGGCGACACCGGGGGTGTCTAGTACAAATGACACCTGCGGTCGTACATGCGTTCCGCAATCGGCCACCATCAGTCCTTGAGATCGTCCCGGGTTCTCGTGTGAGCCTGTTGGTAGATGTGGTTGACCATCGCGAAGAACAGGCCCGTGGATAACCCGCACATGAGGATGCCGGTCAAGCCTTCGATTGGCGCGAGCAAGCGCCAGGGCGTTGCCAGCACCACCTCTCCGTAGCCAATCGTCGCGTAGGTGACAGCCGAGAAGTAGAGTGCCGTTTCGAGATCGGGCAGGCATTGCTGCCACAGATAAAAGGCGGCCCAGATCGAAATTTCCGCCAGGTGCAAAATCACCAGGTAGACCGCCACCCAGGCCAGCCTCCAGCTGATGGCCCAGAGTTGCGTCGCAGCCTTGCGTCGATCCAGAAGCCTGAGCATCAGCGCGATGCCGACGGCGTGCACAATCACCGTACTGACCGCCAGCCCCCAGGCGAAAAGGATGTTTGAAGACATGGGTGTTCCTCCGTCGACATCGACCCAGGCACCCGGGAGTTGCAGCAATGGGGTGCCGCTTGACTCTAGTCGATGGACGGCTGGGCAACCAGCGAGCTCAACCAATGTTGGCCAGAAGTCAAGGACCACTTCCTAGTAGCGTGAGGTCGTTATCGCTGGCAAGCCAGCTCCTACAGGATTTGCGGTGTGTGTTGGATTGGTGGTTTGACACCGATCTGTAGGAGCCGGCTTGCTGGCGATGGCGTCGTTGGGATCGCCTTCGCTGGCAAGCCAGCTCCTACAGGATTTGCGGTGTGTGTTGGATTTGTGGCGTGACACAGATCTGTAGGAGCCGGCTTGCTGGCGATGGCGTCGGTGGGATCGCCTTCGCTGGCAAGCCAGCTCCTACAGGATTTGCGGTGTGTGTTGGATTTGTGG